>NZ_JAEHNT010000103.1:0-1198 GCF_016742815.1 Lactobacillus sp. A27 | reverse complement strand
GCAGCGGAGAAGTATGCACGAACACACTTTAATCCAAATGTTAAAATCGATGGTGTGAAGGTTGGCAAATTAACTGTTGCTAAGGCAACTGCCAAAGTAAATAAAAAAGCTAAAAATCATGTGCAATTAAGAAATGAAAAATTGGTTTATAGCTATAATACGACCGCACCGACAATCGATGAGGCAGAAACTGAAGCACTGTTTAAAAAGCAACAAACTAAGACGCCTTCAGATCAAGCCTATAATTTTACTACTAAAAATTTAGCTACTGCTAAGAAGAAGTTGAATGCGTTAAAGAAGGCTGAATTGACTTACAAAATTAATGGCAAGAGTTATCAGTTAAAGGCCAAAGATCTTTTAAATGATGTCAGCTACCGAGATGGTAAATATCAATTTGGCGATACATCTAAATTAACTGAAAAATTAAACCAAATTGATAAAGAAGTTTCTACTTTGCATAAAAGCTATAAGTTTACGGTTCCTACTGGTAATAAGGTTAAGGGTAAGACAATTACCATTAAAAATAAGACCTGGGGCTGGGGCGTTTATGTTAAAAAGGCTCGTCGTTTGATCTTACAAGCTTTTGCAGATGGGAAAACCACTTTTGATGGTGCTGATGCAATTTATGGTTTAGGCTATAGTACTTACGCTCATGGTTACGGTAAGAGTAATCATGAAATCGGCAATACTTATGCAGTTGTTTCATTAAAGAAGCAAGAGGTTTGGCTTGTTAAAAAAGGTAAGTTAGCTGCACATTTGAATGATGTAGTTACTGGTACGATGGAAGGTAGTAAGGGTGATCAAACTCCACGTGGTGTTTGGTACATTCACTACAAGGAATCTCCAAGTACTTTGCGTGGTACCAATGACGATGGTTCAAGTTATGCTTCACCAGTTAAATACTGGATGCCATTTACTTTAAGTGGTTGTGGTTTCCATGATGCTAGTTGGAGAACTGATTGGAGTAAGAAGGCCTACTTAAGAGGTGGCTCACATGGCTGTGTCAATGTTAAGCCTAGCGAGATTAGAAAAGTTTGGAATAACATTTCTAAGAATGAACCAGTTATTATTTATGAATAATTGAGATAAAAATAAGACCTGCGGAATATCAAATCAATGTCATTAAGTTAAGACATTGACAATTAAGGGTGCTTTTTTAGAGATCGAATCATTTGGATTCGATCTCTTTTTTTGTATA
>NZ_JAEHNT010000102.1:0-303 GCF_016742815.1 Lactobacillus sp. A27 | reverse complement strand
CACCACCCAAAGATGCCATCAATGTGGCAGTATTATGGGACAAAATAGCTATAAGAAATTAACCCTTAAGGATCGGGAATGGACGTGCCCAATCTGTCAGACGCACCATATTCGCGATTGGAATGCGGCAGTGAATATTGTAGAAAAAGGATTAGGCAAGTGGCAGAATCCTAAAATAAAAAAAGCAGCCTAGAAAGGCTGCAGTCCGCTAGCAACTCACGGACTTAAAAGGCTTTGGTAATTAGACGACCTCTATCGGCAATAGTCAAAAGATTACTGCTGGTAAGTCAAGTCCGTATCTAA
>NZ_JAEHNT010000101.1:0-211 GCF_016742815.1 Lactobacillus sp. A27 | reverse complement strand
ATGCGGGGATGGATAGGGCCAAGCTGACCTAGCAGTCAGCTTTTTTTATTCTAAAAATAGAGACATACGTTCGACTTCCCTGTAAAATATAAATATCTAATCTACAGAAGGAGGTGAAATCATGAAAAGAATGAGCAGCTTAGCCTATCATTTTGGCGTTAAGCTTCGCTTTTATCCTAGTTCTAAGCAAAAGAAAATCATTAAGTTGAAC
>NZ_JAEHNT010000013.1:0-55019 GCF_016742815.1 Lactobacillus sp. A27 | reverse complement strand
GATCTACAATGCCGTTAGAGACGGTAAGCCCTATCCATCCCCGCATTAAAATACGGGGATTTTCGGGCGTTTTTCATTAAAAATTTATTGGTTAGAAATATTGCTAGCGGCGTGTTGAAATACGACCACAAGCATTTTGAGGCTACAAGAAATGCGACAACTTCAGTTAAAAGCATTTCATCAGATGGTCAAAAGCTTTCTTACACTACGGGTAAAGACAAGAGCAATTTATTTGTTAACAAAAGTCTAAATACAGGTGAATCTACTGATTTAACTGTCAACGTAGTTACCGGTGTACCTAAGAGACAAGATCGTTTTGGCTACCAAAATATCAACGGCGGTAAGGTTTATAACCTGTCATTCTGTTTCCCATACTTAAGCGATTATCGCAACGGTAAGTGGAATTATCACCCATACTACGACGCCGGTGAAAACCGCAACAGTGCTGTAAGCAACTTCCACGTTAGTTTCTTTGCACCTAAGAGCTACAAGGTTGCAGCTTCTGGTAAAAATACCACTAAGAATGGTAAAACCACAATTGTTGCCAACAACATGCGTGAAGTCGGCATCACAGCTTCCAACAAGTTCAAGGTTGATCACGCTTATGCAAACGGCGTAAGAATCAACGACTATTACCTTGCAAGCAAAAACAGCAGGCAATACAACAAGCTAGCTTTGATGACTGCTCAAGACAGTTTCCACATTTTTACCAAGAAGATCGGCAAATATCCTTACAAAGAAATCGATATTACTGAAGGCTTGCTTGGTAAAGATACCGGTGGGATGGAATATCCTGGCTTGATCATGATCGACGCTAGTGGCTTTTTACAAAAGAAGCACCCACTTGATAGATATAATGAATTAACTGAAGATGTTTCTCACGAAGTTGGTCACCAATGGTTCTACGGCACTGTCGGCAGCGACGAATACATGGAACCTTGGCTTGACGAAGGTCTTACCAACCTCCTTGAAAATGGCGTTTACGATTTGACCTACACTAAGAGTAAGTCCTACTGTGCTAAACTGATGCACAGCAAGTTCTACACTCGTAAGAACGTCAAGCGTGCTAACAAGATCTTAAAAGAAAATGCTAACCAATTCATTAATAAGAATCAAAAGGCCAACTACATCAACTACCCTGTTAATAATCCACCAAAAGGTGTTGATACTGAAGACATGGCTTACGAACTTGGTATGGATTTCCCTGCTGTTTTAAAAGTAGCCATGGGTGAAAATAAGTTTTTTGATGCTTTACACGATTACTACCAAACTTACTACTTGAAGCAAGCAACCACGCAAGACTTCTTGAACATTATCAGTAAGTACGATAATTCAAAGAAGGTTAACAACGTGATCAATAAATTTATTGATCCTAAGTACTTAAGTGAATAAAATCAAATAACCCCGAAAACGTTTGAGTTTCGAGGTTATTTTTATAGTCTCATAAGTGCTAAAATCAACTTAATGGATTATTACAAAGGAGATTAAATATGACTACTAAAAAATTAGCAACTATCGCAGCGGCTTTATTAATCAGTGTTACACCAGCAACTGCTATTATCAATCAACCTGTTCACACAGTTCAAGCAGCTACGCAATCACAAAAAGGTAAAGTTACTCTCAAGAAATCCTTTAACGGCACAGTTCAAGTCTTCAACAGCAAAGGCAATACCACTACCACTACCCAAAAAGTCAATGGCAAGAAGATGACTGTTGCTTCAACGGTTAAATCAGGCTCAAGTTTTAAATATTATGGCAAGCCTATCCTGATCCAAGGTAAAAAAGTAGATGCAAAAACTTCTAAGAACTACCACTACACTACCGCTTCTTACGTTAACATCGGTAAAAAACGCTACATCAAATCTTTGAATGTTAGCTCAATGGATGGACAAAATGTTTTAATCTTAAGTTCCAACTCTCGCATTTATGATAAAAACGGTCACCGCACTACTTTCAACGGTATGTCGCTTATTCCTAAATATATGCTAGTTAAAACGCCAGCTAAAACCCACGCCACAACTAAGAATGACGTATTTTTCTACTTTGCAAATCTTAGCGGATCTAAGAAAAGAAGTTTGAATACAACCACTATCAAGGGCAAGCCTTTTTATGCTTTAGGCAACGGTGCTTATATTTATGCTTCAAATGCTGGTTTTGTTAACGGCAACACTCTTTACCAAGCTTCTGGCACCACTACAGCCACTATTTTAAACAAGATCCATGTTTTGAATAATAATCTTAAGTCAACCAGCAAGTTGCTCAAGATTGGTCAAAAAGTTAAGGTAGATGCCACCAAGACCACTGGTAAAGGCGACAGCGCTGCACTTTACTTCAGAATTGCCGGTACCAAAGGTAAAAACGCACAATACATTTACTGGGGCGACGATGCTGAATATGGTATGGATCAAGAAAGCACTACTGATGAATTTCAAGGTAACTTCAATTTAGATAATCACCTTGCTAATTAAGATAATATGCTAAAATTAAATTAACGATAATATATGGCGACCTAGAATCGTGAGGTTTTCCTCAAAGTATCTTTCTAGGTCGCTTTTTTCAATGTAGGAGAAAATTTATGGATGAATTATTTGCTAAAGCCCCGATCAAAAAGGTCTACTTTAAGCTAGCATTGCCAGTTGTTCTAGGGATGATCACTACCATGATCTACAACCTGGCAGACACAATGTTTGTTGCCAAAACTGGTGATACAAACTTGGTAGCAGGAATCACGATCGGTGCCCCGCTCTTTACCTTTTTAATTGCCGTTTCCGACATTTTTGGTCTCGGTGGTTCTTCACTAATTTCACGGCTATTCGGTGAAAGAAATTATCAATTAAGTAAACGAGTAAGCAGTTTTTGCATGATCGGTGGATTTGTTACTGGTTTAATACTAACAGCCATTTTACTATTTTTTGAAAATCCGATCCTTCATCTTTTAGGAGCAAAAGCTGCCACCTATCAAGATGCTGCCGATTTTTATCGTGTAATATCAATTGGCGCTGCGCCAATTATCTTTTCAATTATTCCGCAAAATCTAATCAGAACAGAAGGCCTAGCTACTCAAGCAATGGTTGCCACAATGACAGGCACAATTTTGGCAATTATTCTTGATCCGATTTTCCTATTTAGTTTAAAAATGGGCGCAATTGGTGTTGGGATTGCGAATGTTACTGGTTATTTAGTCACCGATATTATTCTTATCTACTATGTTTTATACAAAACCGAATATATCAAATTAAAGCTAAAATACAGCAAAATTAACGGTAAAACAATCAATGATATCGTAGCCATCGGCATCCCCGGTTCAATCACCAACTTCGCTCAAAGCTTTGGCATGGCACTTCTTAACTCATCTTTAGCTCTATACGGTGCAAAAAAAGTTGCCGCAATGGGAATCACCCAAAAGATTTACAGTATCGTTATCTTGGTAATCGTTGGTTTTGCCTTTGGTTCACAACCTTTAATTGGTTACAACTATGGTGCTAAAAACTGGAAACGATTAAAGAAAATTCTAAACTTTGATATTCTTGTGCAAGTTGTCTACGCTGTAGTTTCAGGTGGACTATTGTTCCTCTTTGCTCGTCCAGTTACTGCTTTATTTATGAATCAACCGGACATCGTTAATGCCGGCAGTTACATGTTAATTGCGACCATCATTACTACACCAATCGTTGGTATCATTTTAGTTTACACTACCGTCTTCCAATCAGTAGGTAATGCTTGGGCCGCCTTCATCATGGCAATTACTCGTCAAGGCGTTGTCTACTTTATCGCATTAGAAATTCTAAAAGTCACATTTGGCTACCACGGTATCGTTTGGGCTCAAGCAGCCAGTGATATCATCACCTGCATCATCGGTTACTTTATTTATGAAAAGAGCCTGGATCTCAAGGATAAAATCAAAGATTAGCCAAAATAAAAACTGCTCTCTTATTGAGAACAGTTTTTTTCATGCTTATCTTTCAATTAAAGCAATTTTTCAAAAGCATCTTCATACTTAGGAATATCGCCGGCACCCATGAAGACGATGACTGAATTCTTATTCTTGGTCAAATCAGCAATATTATCCAAATCAATTACTTCAGAACCTGGAATATTTTTAACTAAGTCTTCGCTTGAAATATCACCATTAGCTTCACGAGCTGAAGCATAAATTGGAGTAACGTATGCTTTATCTACATCGCGCAAAATTTCTTCGAAGTCTTTTTGATACTTCTTGGTTCTTGAGAAAGTATGTGGTTGGAAGACTACGACTAACTTTTTATCTGGGAACTTTTGACGAGCGGCTTGAATAGTTGCACGCATTTCTGTTGGGTGGTGAGCATAGTCATCAATAACTGCAATGTCGCCAAAGTCTTTTTCACTAAATCTACGCTTAGCACCCTTAAAGGTAAGAAGACCATCACGAATGTCATCCATTGGTACCTTTTCAGTGTAGGCAACCGCAATAACAGCAGTTGAGTTCAAAATGCTGTGGTCACCAAACAAGTGAATTTCAAATTCGCCAAGATCCTTGCCATGTGCTAAAACATGGAACTTAGAACCAGTAGTTGACTTCTTAATGTCAGTAGCTTGGAAGTCATCAGTGTCGTTAAAGCCGTAAGTGTATTTAGGAATATCAGTCTTAAGGCTTGGAAGACGCTTGTCATCGCCCCATACAAACAATGCCTTCTTAGTTTGATCAGCAGCTGATTGGAATGCACTAGTGTAGTCAGCTTGATCCTTGAAGTAATCTGGGTGATCAAAGTCGATGTTAGTCATAATTTGGTAATCTGGGTGATATGCCAAGAAGTGACGACGGTATTCATCAGCTTCGTAAACGAAGAAGCGTGAGTCTGGAACACCCTTACCACGACCGTCACCAATTAAGTAAGTAGTTGGTGCAACTTCACCTAAAACGTGTGACAAAAGACTAGTGGTTGAAGTCTTGCCGTGAGTACCTGAAATACCAATTGAAGTATGCATTTGAACGATTTCTTCAACAGTATCTGGGTAGCTTTGCCACTTAACGCCCTTATCAAGACATGCCTTAACTTCTGGGTTATCTTCCTTGAAGGCGTTACCCTTAACGATTACTTGTTCATCGTTACCCTTGATGTTGCTTGGGTCAAAGTCCTTAACTTCAATACCAGCTTTTTCAAGTGGAACTTGAGTGAAGGTGTACTTTTCAATATCACTACCTGCTACGTTGTAGCCTAAGTCATGTAAAAGCAAGGCAAGGGATGCCATACCTGTACCCTTAATACCAATGAACCAAATTTGTTTATTCTTGTCTAACATTTATTTACCCTCGAATTTTTAACGTTTTTATTCGTTAACTATTTTACCATTTTTGTATGATATAATTTTGAAAAATTACAGAAAGGTACCCAATATGAAATTTGATAAATTTTCTCCCGTAACTGGCAATGACTTAACAATCGTCCAAGGTCAATCACGCTACGGCGTTGACTGCCAAGATAGCACAATCGATATTTATGATTTAACTACTGACAAATACTGGCAAGATAATCCTTTTCCAGGTAATCAATTGGTCTTCTTCAATTTTCAAACTGGACAAAAATTTGAACCGATGTCACGTAAAGAAAACCAATTCTTCTTTAGCGTTATCTACCAAAATGGTTATTTCTATTTTTTACACGCCCAACTTGATCAAGATCAACTAACCTTATTCAAATATCTTCCTAGTCAAAAACCTGAAATTATTCATCAAATGCCACTTACTGGTTTACATACTCTTAATTTATCGCTAGTTAATGATCGAGCACATGTCTGGATTGCTTCTTTTAATGATGCCATTGACTTCTACTATCCGCAAAAATTTTCCGTAGTTAATGAACCCGATCAAAGCCTGCTTTTCATCGATGATAACAAGCTTTACTTTGAACAAAATAGTGACTTTTATTCAGATAACGAATACGAACACATTCCTGATCGGATAATCATCAAAGATTTTAATGATCATGTTCTCAACAACATGCAAGGAAATATCATCTTGCTATCTAATGGTCTATGGCAAAAAGTTAATGATAGTTTCATCTTGCCTTATTGGGGAGAACAGCACCCGTTAAATGGTCAAGATCGGTATTGGGTAACAATTTCTGATTATACTAATTTTGAAGATCTACGTAAGAGTTATTGGAAAAATAGAATCTATCCTGGTAATCGTCTGATCTTTTTTGATCAAAAGACTGGCAAAACTTTTTCACCATTTTCAGCTAAGCCTAATATTTGTTACGGTGAAGCTATTTTCAATGATGGATTTTTCTATTTTACTCAAGTAAACATTGAAGCAAACGAATTACATATTTTTAAATACTATCCTGAACAAGAAGCAGAAATTATTTTTATCTGCTCATTAAATGCGGTAAATTTAAATGATCTATATCTAATACGTTCTGATAATCAAGTACAATTAATCAGCAATACTGATCAGAACTCAGAAACAGAAAATTCCGTAGTCAAAGGTGTTTTCCCTGAAAAATTCACCCTAACTTGTACTGAAAGTCAATTGCCTCTATTTATGAAGAATCATCAAATGTATTTCAGTGATTATGAAGAGCAGTACAATGACAATGGTGATTTTGTTAAATACGTTTACTACACCTGTAGCAAAAATTTAAACAATAAATTAATTTCAAAAGAACTTGGCTTGTACACTCTAGCTCCAGACGGCAAATGGTGGTTAAGCTAACAAAAAAGTTGATAAATTAGCTTCAAAACTAGTTTATCAACTTTTTACTTTATATTTTTATTAATTATCATGTGCTATTATTTTTCTTGACCAATTAGGTAGTTCAGAAGTCATAAAATGCTTATTATCAATCCGCTGATAAGTTCTAATTAATGAGTCACCTGAATTGTCATAGATACTTACAGAATCAAACTTTCTTATCAATTCGTATAATGTATTTAAGGATCTATCATATTTTTTCTAACACCGTGACCACCGTTTGCTACTCGAATTTTAACACGCTCAATTGCCAGTTCGGCTGATGATAAACCTACATAAAGTAAACATATATCTTGCCAATCCCAACCATTTCGACGACTTATTTCATCTGCATTTATTTCATATGGTATGACTTTATTAAACTGACTTTGAGTTAATGTGGATTTCCCCGCTCCATTCACACCAGCAAAAAATATACAAAATAGGCATTAATACGGTCCACCTTGACTAATAAGTTTTTGCTGTTTTTGTGCCAGAATATAATTATAAATACTATTCCATAATGTCCATTCATCTTGATCTTTTGCATCATTACAACGTTGCTCAACATCAATTAGACTAACGGCATTAATTGAGCGAATAATTTGTTCAGTATCTGACATAAAATCATATCCTTTGAGTATAATATTATACAAAATCAAATCAAAAAAGATTGCAAAACCATTCAAGTGTTGCAATCTTTTTTATATACTAAATTCAAATTATAAAGTAATTTCACCACTAGCGATCAATTCGTCGCACTTAGTTGGTTCAAATTCTGCACCAACTTCAAAGTTGTCAGGAACAACCATAATACCACGCTTTTGTGGTGCGTGTGGAAGTCCTAATTCACGAGCTGAACAAATCATACCGTATGAATCAACACCGCGAAGAGCGCCTGGCCAAATTTGTTCACCATTTGGCATTAAAGTACCTGGAAGAGCAACAACAACCTTTTGGCCTTGTGCAATGTTAGGAGCACCACAAACGATTTGGTGTTCTTCACCGTCACCTACTTCAACAGTAGTTACGTGAAGGTGATCTGAATCTGGGTGCTTTTCACAGGTCTTAACGTAGCCGTAAACAAGAGTTGGCTTGCCATAAGCTAACTTATCATCAAAACCAACTTCAGCAAGCTTCTTATTTAATGCTGCAAGTTCATCATCTGAAAGCTTAACTGGACCATTTGGCAACTTGTCAAAGTCGATTAACTTATCAACATTGAAAAAGTTAAAGCCAATAGTCTTGCCTTCATCGTTAGTTACGCGAGTAACATCTTCTTTTTCTTCAAATGAACTACGGCCTTCATCATGACCCATAATCACGATCAAAGTATTAGGATAAGCTTCTTTATTAGTACTAGTAATCATGCTTCTCTATTTTCTCCTTTTAATCAAGTGATCGTAAAAAGTTTTCTACTTCATCTTTAGTTTTACGGTCCTTATTTACTAGTCTACCAATTTCTTTGCCATCTTGGTAGACAACAAATGAAGGAATTCCCATAATCATTAATTTTTTTGCAACATCCATTGAGCCATCACGGTCAATTTGGTAAAACTTAGCATCTGAGAAATCTTTTTCAATTTCTGGCAAGAATGGATCTAAGAAACGGCAATCAGGGCACCAGTTTGCAGAAAATTCCAATACAACGCGGCCTGACTTCGTGATTTCTGTTAATTGATCTTCTGTTAATTCTTTAATCTTTTCCATAATTTTATCCCTCATTATCAGCTTACTATTTATAAGTATTTTAATGATTAAAAATTCATTTTACAAGTGCTATGCTTCAAAACTTGCATGCAATGCATAAATTGGATTGCCTTTAGCAGCAAATTTATGCTCGTATTCAGTTTCAATATTCTTCTCCACGATTTCGGGCTTTTCGTGATGTAAGTCTACTGAAACGAAATCAAAGTGCATCCCAAAATTATTCATACTTTGCACAGAATAAGCAAACAAACCAGAATTATCTGTCTTAAATTCGATATGACCGTCATTAGTTAAGACTTGTTGATATTTAGCTAAAAAGCTCTTATAAGTCAATCTACGCTTCTCGTGGCGGGTCTTTGGCCATGGATCACTAAAGTTTAAGTAAATGACATTTGTGCTGTTTTCAGGGAAGAAACAGTTAATATCAGCCGCATCCCCACGCAAAATTTGTAAGTTATCTAGACCCTTTTCAAGCTTAGTTCTCAAAATAATCCCAGCTGCAGTAGTTTGAAGTTCAAGTGCTACATAATTTTTATCGGGATTATTTTCAGCTAATGTAGTAATAAAATGTCCTTTACCAGAACCTACTTCAATTTCAATTGGATTGTCATTACCAAAACGTGCTGCCCAATCAATCTTCTTGTCAGGGTCAGGATTTTGCAAAACACTTTCAGGATGTTCATTAACGAGCTTTACAGCCCAAGGTTTATTTCTTAATCTCATTCTTTCAATTCCTATCTCTTTATTTTTTGTTGTTTAACTCTAACTGGCAAATAACCATAATTGATAATCATCGTGAAGACAAACAATACCACAATACTAATCCAAAGATGAGAATCAATTGGCAATAATATCAACCAGAATACGCTGACTAATAACCATTGAATCAAAAGTCCTAAATTTAAGACTTTGACTAAGTCTTTCCCGCGATTATCACGCACAATGGGATAAACACGATACATGATGTTTGAATCAAATTCGGTTGCCATTGGCAATAATTGGTAAACGGTCAAGAAAATAACTAAGCAGGACAAACCAAGTGCCCAGCGCCAATCTTGTACTAGCCAGGAAATCAAAATGGCAAAAACTGTCATTCTAACTAATAAATTCAAGTATTCTGGATTTCTAAGCAGTGATCTCCGGTACAAGAATAAGTTAGGATTTTCTTTAGCAATTGCCTTAGGTAAAAGAAAATCAAGATATTTTCTACGTTTAATCGTCACTTGTTTTTCTTCAACATCGGTGAACATGCTGAAGATGCTGTAGACACGGTCTTTTCTTGCTTTTTCACTTTCAACAGCATAACGCCAGTTAAAAACTCCCTTATCTTTTTTTGTACCTAAGTGACCCATCATCATTAAAACAATGACTTCAATCGGATATACATAAGAACCAAGGCTACCAATTAATAAAACCACCAAGGTAATTAATAAGCTAACCCAATTAGGAAAATTGTAGTAAAAATACAAATTCTCTTTTTCAATTAATATCATGACTGCCTTTAAGAGAATCGTCCCAATTAAAATTAAAACATATGACCAGACTGGAATTCCTGCCTTAATCGTAGCAAATGGAAATAAAATTCCCCCTAAGAGTACAATCAAGATTGTTGGCAAAACCAAGCTATACTTGATCATTGGTTTGAGATATTCATCCATCTGCTCATCTTGAGTGAACAAAAACTGCATATCAGCATCTTTTAACAAAGTAACCAAATGCCCCGTTAATAGCGGTAGCCACAATAAAAAGCCCACTAATGGCTTGTAAAACCATAAGTTATTGGGGATCACTTTCATGGCTTGTGCATACCAGAACATCAAAGCCCCGAATAAAAAGATCAAAGCCAAAATAAAGAAGTCATTGAAAACCAGTGTTAAATACTTAACTGATTGCTTAAGGTTTTCGTTTAACCTTTTTTTCGCTAAATCACGCATTGCCATTATCCTCTCTATTCAAAGCTAAATAGAGTTTATCAAATGGATCATCAGGCCTTAAACCATAGTGCTGACGAATTTCTTGCAAATTGCCAATCACTTCAATTGTTCCGCGATTTAAAACAGCATAATTAGAAATTGCTTGTTGCGCATCAGCTAATACGTGAGTAGTCATCAGCACCATCTTGCCGTTAGCGATTGACTGCTTAATTAAATCTATCAAATTGGCTACTGCAAGTGGATCAAGCCCAGTAAATGGTTCATCAATAACGAGCAAGCTTGTATCTGCTAAAAAGGCTGACACGATCATTACCTTTTGTCGCATCCCTTTAGAGAAGTGAATTGGTAACCAATCAAGCTTATCATCTAATCTAAACATTTTAAGCAATTCATGTGCTCGATCCCATGACTTACTTGCATCAAGGCCATAACTAAGCATGGTTAATTCCAAATGTTCCTTTAACGTTAATTCTGGATACAAAACTGGTGTTTCAGGAATATAAGCAACTTGCCGCTTAAATTTGGTTGGTTGCATCGTCAAATTCACGTCATTGAGTAAAATCTTACCCTTCTGTGGTCTAAGCAAACCTAAAATGTGCTTAATCGTAGTCGACTTACCCGCACCGTTTAAACCAATTAAGCCCAGTGCTTCTCCTGGCTTAATCTCCAAATTAATATCTTTAATAACTGGGACACCAGTATAGCCCCCAGTTAAGTGTTCAATTTTTAATGTCATTTCTTCGTTTCTTTCCTTAGTAAACTATCATGTTTTATAATATCATGGATATTAGTAGAAACTAAAGTCTAACAAATAAGAGGTAATTATATGGAAAATAAAAATTTAGTTGACGATTGTTTATTCTGCAAAATTATCCGCGGTGAAGTTCCAAGTTACACTGTCTTTGAAAACGACGACGTTAAAGCTTTCTTAGACATTTCTCAAGTTAACCCAGGCCACACTTTGATGATCCCTAAGAAGCACATCACTAACTTATTTGACTACACTAAGGAAGATGCCCAAAGATATTTGCAATACATTCCTGAAATTGCTAATGCAATCAAAAAGGCATTTCCTAACGTTACTGGTATGAACATTACCACTAACAACGGTAAGTCAGCTAACCAAGTAGTAATGCACTCACATATTCACTTCATTCCTCGTTTTGAAGGCGATGGCTTGAAGCTCATGACTCGTAACAACGCCGATCAATACGATGAAGCAAAATACAATGAAGTAGCTGATAAGATTAAAGCTCAATTTTAAGGAGAAATAATGAAACATTTTCTTTTAGGTACTATTTTTGGTGCAGCAGCTGGAACCGTTTTTTCTTGCATGAAAGATAGCGAAGGCAATCGTCCCGGCAAACCACTCAAAGATGAATTTGATGCATTTAAGCATGAAACTAGCCGCTTTAATCAAGCTTTACAAAAAGCCAAAAAAGCTAGTCAAGATTTAAATGATCAAATGTCTCAAGCTGAACGAACTATTAGTGATATCAGTGATAATATTGAAAAATATTCAAGACATATTGAACCAACTGTTGATAAAATCAAACAAAAAAGTGATCAATTAAATCAAGATTTTGGTGAAAATAATATCGTTAAATAAGAAATATTAAAGAAAATTTGATTTTTTTATGAATATTGCTTATTTGAAAACGAAACAACTAATTTTATGGTATATTAGTTGACAGTTACTTAATTAAGGATGTGGAGATTTATTTATATGAAGAGTTATATGAAAAAAGTTGCTGCAGTTGTTGCTGTAGCTGGTGTTGCTTTATCTACTGCTGCCTGCTCAAATAGCGGCAACAATGCTACTGTTGCTTCATACAAGGGTGGTAAGATTACTCAACAACAATACTACGATGAAATGAAGAAGTCTCAAGCTGGTAAGTCAGCTTTGGCTAACATGATTATTAACCGTGCTTTGGAACAACAATACGGCAAATACGTTTCATCAAAGAAAGTTGACAAGCAATACAACAACTACAAGAAGCAATACGGTTCACAATTTAGTGCTGTTTTACAACAAAATGGTATGACCGCTTCAACATTTAAGCAAAACTTGAAGACTAACTTGCTTTCTGAAGCAGCTTTGAAGCACATTAAGAAGATTTCTAAAAAGCAAGAACAAGAAGCTTGGAAGAATTACCAACCTAAGGTAACTGTTCAACACATTTTAGTTGCTAAGAAGTCAACTGCTGAAGACATTATCAAGCAATTGAAGGATGGTAAGAGCTTCAAGAGTTTAGCTAAGAAGTACTCACTTGATACTGCTACTAAGAATAAAGCCGGTAAGCTTCCTGCATTTGATTCAACTGATAACACTTTAGACAGTGCATTCAAGACTGCCGCATTCAAGCTTAAGACTGGTGAAGTTACTGAAAGTCCAGTTAAGTCACAATCTGGTTACCACGTAATCAAGATGATTAGTCACCCAGCTAAGGGTAAGTTTGCTGATCACAAGAAGGCTATCGATGATGAAATTTACGCATCAATGGCTCAAGATCAAGCTGTTATGAAGGACGTTATTGCTACTGTATTGAAGAAGGCAGACGTTTCTATCAAGGATAACGACTTGAAGGATGTATTATCAGCTTACGTTTCAACTGGTGCTACTAAGTAATAAATTTTACTAAATTAAAAAATCCAATTCTCGCTTGAGAGTTGGATTTTTTCTTTACTCTTAATTATCTATCCTTTTAATAACAGCGTAAGTAACCGCTTTAATGCTACAATTAAAGTATAGAAAGAAGCTTTAATTATGAATGAAATCAAGTTAAAAGGTGGTCACTTATCACTTCCCGAATTAAACGCAATTTTTACTACCATTCCACAAGAATTTGATGTTCTTGATGAAAATGATATCGTCGTATGGTCATCAATGAATGAGCATCGCATCTTCCCTAGAACCGAGAAAGATATTGGTAAAACTGTCTTCGAAGTGCATCCCGGTCACTCACAAGGACGAGTTAAAGCAGTTTTAAAACAAATGCACGAAGGTGAGCGTAATTCAATTTCAATCAATATTCACAAAAACGGACAGCCATTAAATATTTCTTTTTATAGCCTTCACGATGATAATGGTAAATATTTAGGCTGCGTAGAAGTTACTCAACCCGTCCAAAGTTATCAGGTTAAAGGTAGTAAATGGCGTAATTTTATAAATATAATTCACAAAAAATAATTACTAAAAAAGCAGTACAAACGATAATTTGTACTGCTTTTCTCTATTCTAAATGTCGTGCCTTTTCCAGTGCTGGATCATGCTTAGGGTGATAATACCTCTTACCATCTTGGCTAAGCAATGGTTCTGTAAACTGCCCCTTAGGCGTATGCTGCAAAGCATTCGTTACAGCATACACAGCCGCATCTAAATCATCAATGCGGTGAAGTAATTCAGCTTCAAGCAAGGCTGGCAACTTAGGTGAACCATATTCAAATTTACCATGATGCGATAAGACCATATGTCTAAGCAAAAGCAAATCTTCTGATTCAAGATCAAAGTTTAATTCATTAGCTGCAAGCATAATTTGTTCATCTATTAATACTAAATGACCAACTAGATTTCCTTCAGCCGTGTACTGTGTTGCAGCAGGTCCTGTAAGCTCTAAAACTTTGCCCATATCATGTAAAATACATCCTGCGTAAAGCAAAGACCGATTAACTTGCTCATAATTATCAGACAAACCTTTAGCATCCTTTAACATCGATAATGTGTGAAATGCTAATCCGCCTCGAACCGCATGGTGATTACTTTTGCCCGCTGGATAATCATAGAATCTTTTACCCCATTTTTTAAGCAAATATTCTACGATTGTCTTCCAAGTCTTATTTTGAATCTGAGCCACAAAATTGTTAATCTCCTGCTCCATTTCATTAATTGGTTCAGGAGCAGATTTAATAAACTGATCAAGCTCATATCCTTCTTGTGGACCTACAACACGCAAACTATAAATTCGAATCTGTGGTCGCCCTTGATACTCTTCTCTTTTACCATTTAACTCAACGATCGTACCAGTACTAAAGATCGCTGCATCCTGATTATTAGCATCCCAATAATTGCCACGGATTTCACCTGAGCCATCGCCAAATTGCATAGCTAAATAAAGATTATTTTTCTTATTATGACGCAATTGTGAATTCTTAATTAAGACCACAATGTCCATTTCTTCGCCATCGTTATAATCTAACAATCGTTTAAGCATCTTGAGTTCCTTTCGTAAAAGTTAAAGGCGTAATTTCTAATTGATCAACCAATTTTTCTTGAGCAGTAAAAATCAATACTTGATTATTTTCACTAATCTTTTCAAGTAATTTCTTAATATAGCTGATTCGACGATCATCAAAATTAACAAATGAATCATCAATTAAAATTGGTAAATTAATCTTATCTTTGATTTGTTCAATAAATGCTAATTTCAATGCAAAGTAAAGCTGTTCGGCTGTCCCACGAGACAAGTATTTCACTTCACGCTTCTTACCATCTTTACGCATAACCGTTAGCTTTTTATCTAAAACGATATTTACGTAGCGACCACCAGTAAGCAAAGCAAAATATTCCTTAGCGGCATTCAGCATCTTAGGGAAACGCTCATTGGAAGCTAAATCGAGTGAACGGCTAATCCACTTAGAAGCTAGCAAATTAGCCAGATACTCTTGACTGCTGTTAACGAAATTAGTTTCGGTATTGGCTAGCTCCTGCTTTGCCTCAAAAACTGCAGTAGAATCAGCCAAATTGTCCAATTGAACCTGCAATTTAGCCACCTGCTGCTGTAATTCCTCAATTTCTTCAGTTACATCAGAAGATTGGGCAGCCAGACTTTGAAGTTGTGCTAAAACCTTGCCTGGTTCTTTGGCTTCTTGTTTTAATTCATCTAAATCATCATGCAAACTTTTTTCAAGAGCATCATATTGAGCTTTAATTTTAGCTTGATCTAAAGACTCTTGATAAGCTGCATCATAATCCGCCATATTTTCTACATTAGCTTGCGCAAACACAGCCTTTAATTTTAAACCAAGCTCTTTTAACTCTTGCTTATCCTGATTCAGTGAACTAGTTAAATTAGACTTCTTCTGCGTTAATTCTTGTTGTTTATTAATTTGTTCTTCGATCTCATCTAATCCATTCAAAACCTGATCAAAATCATCGTCGATCGGCTCTCTTAAGACATTCTGGACATTGGCAGCTAATTGAGCAACTTGCTGATTAATTTTATTTAATTCTTCCGCATTAGTCTTTTCGGCACTCTCTTTAAGCTTGTATTGATTTAAATTAGTCAACACACTATTCAGATCCAACATATCAGGATCCAAATTATATTTTGAATAAAAAGCTTGCCTTTGATTTTTAACTGCCTTTTGTTTTGCTAAAATATCTGCTGCTTGTTTACTTGCCTGTGTATTTTTGACATAGCCAAAGCCTGCAAGTCCAATACCAGCTATTAATACAATAATCCCTACCACTCCAGCAGTTCCTAATAAAATTAAACCTAGAACTACTAGTACAGCACCAACAATATACCAAAGTTTATCACTAGAGCTAATTTCATTAACTTCTTCATTTTGTTTTGCTGGCAACGCTAAGAAATCTTCTTTTAGCTGCTTAATATCTTCTGTATTTAAATCGCGTAGCTCATTAATTTCAGGTGATAAAGCAAGTAGTTGCTGCTCTTCTTGCTTCAACTGATCAGCTTTTTGTAAACAATTACGATATTCAACCTGCCATTGCAATAACTGCGGCTTTTGTTGAACAACTTTCTTAGATTCGTTTAGATCAATTAAGTCTTCTTCTGTTAACTCAGATAATTGCTTTTGTAAAGATTGCATCATCTTTTGTAAATTTCGCCCTTGAGCCATTAAATCTTGAGCTTTTTGGTAGTTTTCACTATCAAATTTGATATCTTTTATCTGCTTTTGTAAATCTAATAAAGTTGTATAGTTGCTTAATTCTTTTTGTAAATCATGCAAACTTGCCTGTTTAGTTTGAATATTTGCTAAAGCCTGCTGTGCCTTTTTCAACCGATCTTGATGATCTTTCAGATCCTGAGCAAGCTCTTCATAATCACTAAATTCCGCTTTAGTTTGAACTAACTTGTCACGATCCGTTTCTATTTGCCTTAATAGGCGGTTAACTTCTGGCTTTTTCCCAGTCTTTTTAAAAAGTTTGCCAGCTTCCTTGGCAAAATCATCACGTAATTTCAGTAATTGACCACTATTAGCCGCACCTAAATAATAAATACGCTCCAGCAAATCTTCCTGACTCAGACTAGTAACTTGGCCCAACATTTCCTGATTAAAAATAAAGCTATCAGCATAAAAAGAGCCATCAATATTTTGAATCTGGTCAAAAAACAAGCTTTCAGGGACAACTTGACCGTCTTTTTTAACGGTTAAAATTCCTTTTTTAGTCTTATCACCCTTGGCATAAAGACGTTCCAGCTCATATTCTGAATCACCGTTTTCAAAAATCAAGCTACCGCCCATTGGACTAACATGTGCTAGCGGCGTATAGTCTTCAAAAAATGGCGAAACATTGCTACGCAAATGAAAACCAAACATTATTTGCTTAATAAAAGCTACAGTTGTACTCTTGCCGGCTTCGTTAGCACCAAAAAAGACATTAATTTGGTCACCAGGTAAATCAAATTTTTTATTAGAGAATTGGCCAAAGTTGACTATCTTAATTTGTTTCAGTCTCATCAGTAATTCCTTTCAATTTACCCATTAACTTAACCTCAGTTAGTTGCTTCACAGCCTTAATAAAAGCGGGATCTTCCGTTAATTGAGCTGCTATAGGATCCTTTTTCTTCCAATCGCTAACAATCTTATCAAACTCATCATTTTCAAATATTTCTGCCTTAGCTTGCTCAAAGGCTTGCTGATCATTTTCATTAAGTTCCAAATTAGAACTTATTTTCAACCGTACATCTACTAATTGCGAATCAAACGGCAAATTCTGTGAAATGTTTTGCCAAAAATCCGTGTCTTGCACTAACTCTTGTTCTTCATCAGTCATAAATTGGGCGCCAGCAGTAGTTAAACTGAAATAAGTTTTTTGTTTTGCATTATTTAGACTTGCAATAATTTCATTTTGTAAATCAGCTTTACTAATTTGAGTATCTAATTCAACTTGTACTCCTTGCCATAAAATTGGGCCTGTCGTCTTAAATTCAATACTTGTTTTTTTAGTATTCTCATCAATCACGCCAAGGTAGCATCCCTTAGCACCCATTTCATTGATGTGACGTCCTTGAATATTGCCTGAATAAACAATCCATGGCTTTTCACTCAAATTACGCCGAGCATGAATATGTCCTAAAGCAAAATAATCATAATTCAATGCTTGAACCTCAGATACCGTAAACGGTGCATAAACATTTTTACGGCTATCAGCTTCTTTTTCTTGGGCGTGCATTAAACCAAAAGTATAATTATGTTCCTTTCCAGGAAAATCTGGAATTTTATCTTCTGTAATATGATTATTTAAATATGAAAAGCCCACAACATCGTAGTTAAAATTATCTTTAGTCTTAAATGTTGCTTTTTCTACTGCTTCATTTGCACCAATCAATTTAAAATATGGGCTCTGATTAACCAATAAATCTTCACGTCGCATATGATCATGATTACCAAAAATCATTACTACTTGGATCTGCGCATCTGTTAAACGTTTAATCTGCTGTGCAAAAAACAACTGCGAACGTGGAGATGGCTTAGCACTATCAAAGGTATCACCTGCAATTAAAACCAGGTCGACCTTTTCAGCCAACGCCAAATCTACAATCCGTGTTAATGATTGGTCTGCTGCTTGATATATCTGATTAAATTCCTTAGATGGCAAAAAAGATAGCCCGCGAAATGGACTATCTAAATGCGCATCTGCAAAATGAATAAATTTCATCGCAAATTCTAGTTTCTAAGACCTTCATAAAGATCATTAATTGGCTTAGTGTAAGCCTTTTGGATTTCACCTAACAAATCATACAAACCTTGTTCACTCTTAAGAAGAGCAACGATCTTATCGTTCTTTTGAACTTGAGCATTCAATTCTTGGTAAGCCTTTTGATCTTCATCAGATAAAGGTTGACCACTTTGTTGAGCTTGCATGATCTTAGCTTGAAGTTCATCCATCTTCTTAAACATTGCTGCACTTTCACTGTCTGCTTGAACAGCCTTAACAGCGTCACCTACAGCCTTGTATTGGTCAGTCTTAGTTAAATCTTGTGCTAATTGATTAGCTGAATCATAAATATTAATCATATGGGTCCTCCTAAATTTTATCGGCCAAATAAACCTTTGACATCATTATACCATTCATTAATTTTCTGTCCTGCAGATCCGATACCATCTTGAATTTTTTGTCCCCAACCGTTGGTCCAATCAAAATTGGATCCATTGTTTTTGACAAGCTGACCTGGTGATTTTTCGGTAAATTGCGTTTGAGCAGTATATGGTAGGATCCCTTCCATTTCTGCTTTGTACAATCGTGTAATTCCTGTTTCAGATACTCCTTGCATATAACGCTGCTTACTTGTTTGATCAAAACCAACCCAAGTAGCTAACACGATATCAGGAGTATAACCGACGATCCATTGATCCTTTGTTCCAAAACCATATGAGTTAGGAACTTCAGTTGAACCAGTCTTACCAGCAACACGGAATCCATTAGGTTGAGCAGTCTGAGCAGTACCATTAGTGAAAACGCCAAGCATCATCGTCGTCATTTCTTTAGCAGTATTCTCAGAAATAATTCTATGATTACCTGGATTATTATTTTCGACTAACACATTGCCACTTGCATCAGTAATTTTAGTAATAAAGTAAGAATTATTAGGTAAATTACCTTTATTAGCAAAAGCAGAATATGCACGAGCCATTTGTAAAGGCGAAACCCCTGTAGAAAGTCCACCTAATGCCAAAGCTAGGTTGCGATCTGACTTAGGTACCTTTATACCAAAATTCTGAACAGATTGTACACCCTTATTTACACCGATTTTATCAAGCAGCCATACTGCAGGAACGTTTTTACTTTCCGCTAAAGCTTGGTACATCGGAATCTTATCAGAATAGCCATTATCAACATTATGCGGCTCATAACCATTTTTACCAAACTTTTGCAACTTGTTAGAAAGCTCAGAATCATAATGATAACCATCTTGAAGAGCCGGTGCATAAACAGCGATTGGTTTAATTGATGACCCAGGCTGACGCTTCATTTGAATTGCACGGTTATAACCACGGAAAACGTGTTTACCACGACCACCGATTACAGCTCGTACAGCACCTGTTTTTGGATCCATTGCCACACTTGCACCCTGACATTCTGTGCCATCAGTACCATTTTGTGGGAAAAGCCAGCTTTCATTAAAGGTATCTTGCAATCTTCCCTGATAATTTTGATTAAGAGTAGTGTAAATCTTAAGTCCCTTATTCATTACTTGCTCTTCAGTCAAGCCGTATTTGCTAATAGCTTCATCTACTACAGCATCAAAGAAATATGGATAACGATAGCCATCTTTATTTCTAAAGGTATTCCGCAAAGTTAACCCTTGCTTAGAGTAAGCTTTAGCTTGAGCAGCAGTCAACTTACCATTATCAGCCATTAATCCTAAAATCAAATTACGCCGCGCCAAAGCATTGGCCATATGATCAACAGGATTATAAAAACTTGGATTACGTAAAATTCCTGCTAATGTAGCAGCTTCTCCTACTGTCACATCACTGGCATTTTTACCAAAATACCTGCGACTGGCATCCTGCACGCCCCAGACACCATTGCCAAAATATGCATTATTCAAATACATCGTTAGAATATCTTTTTTGGAATAAACATGGTTAATTTCAATCGCAAAGAATAATTCTTCTAATTTTCGTGAAAAAGTCTGCTGCTGGGTCAAAAGCGAGTTTTTAGCCAGTTGCTGGGTTAGAGTCGAACCACCACCAGTTACTTGTCCGTGGTGAATAACCAAATTTACTGCTGCACGCGCCATTCCCTTAATACTAAAACCAGGATTTTTCCAGAAAGTACGATCTTCTGTCGAAATTACTGCATTTTGAATATTGGGAGAAATTTTATCATATTCAACGAATGTACCTTTTTGTGAATATAAAGAACCAGCTTTTTTGCCTTTATAATCATAAATAGTTGTCGTTGTTGAAAGTGAAGCCTTCAAATTTGAGATATTCGAAGTCTTAACTTTAATTGTATAATATGTACAAGTTATCAATATAAGAGTGAGCAGGATTAAAATAATCCAGCGTCCGATAAAGAAGCGGCGATCAATTCGATGCCAAACATCTTTAAAACCACTTCTTTTTGGTTGGTCGTTATTCATTAATACAATGCTCCTTTTTAGAAACAAGAAAATTGTATCACATTGCTAGTACACTTGTTTAGACTGGCAACAGTCTTAGGAAATATTTATGGTTTATCATTTTACACTTTTTTATCCTAAAAATCTCGAACCCTTACCCGTCAATGACGTATTGCGTAAATTGCTTATTCCGAGAAAATGGCGTCACTACTTGCGCATTGAACAAAACATTACAATTAACGGCAAATACCGCTATTTTAATCAGGAAATTTCGCCAGGCGATAAAATTGACATCACATTAGATCAAGTTGAATCTACCCAGCAAAAATATCCAACTAGTGGAAAGTTACCCGATATCATTTACGAAGACGATAATTTATTGATTATTAATAAAAAGAAGGGGCAAAAAACTCACCCCAACTTAAATGAAACTGACACAGCTTTAAATGATTGCGCCACTTATTTAGGACAAAATCCCTACATTGTTCATCGATTAGATATGCTTACAGGTGGCTTACTGCTTGTTGCAAAAAATCCTGCAGTAGTGCCGATTTTAAATCGTGAATTAACCACCAAAACTTTTCATCGTGATTATTTAGCTAAAGTTGATCATGCAGAGAAATTAAACGATCAAGGTACAATTAATCAGCCAATTGATCATGATCCTGATGATCAGCGAAAAAGAATGATCTCACCTGCTGGACTTCATGCCGTAACACATTATCAAGTGTTAAAAAGAAATGATGATAATACAGCAGTAGTCAAACTAACTTTGGAAACTGGTCGTACTCATCAAATCCGTGTGCATTTAGCATCCCTTGGTACACCAATCGTTGGCGACCCGCTATATAACCCCAGCTTTGCTGGAGAAGATTTAGCGCTTGACGCTTATGAAATTTCGTTGATTAAACCTTTTTCTTTTGAGAAATTAACAATTAAATTACCAAAAGAAAAAATCAAATTGTAAAAAAAAACCGTAGCCTTATCAAAGACTACGGTTTTTAGTTATAAACTATTTATTCTTCACTCATAACAACATTATTTTTACTGCTCACTTGCACCAGTAGATGCATCTGCATGATCTGCTTCTTCACTAGCACCGCTAACAACATCAGCCTTCTTCATATCGCATCCTTCGGTATCCATGCCTGGCATCCAAACATCTTCTGGCTTCACTCCTCTTTCTTCGGCAAAGGCCTTAGTCAAAGTCTTCATATCCATTAACTTATAAGTCTTACGATGATCTGGATCAAAGATTTCGATTTGTGCCATCATACCGGCATCTTCATGTTCAATGATATGGCAGTGATACATAAAGACTCCCTCAAGTGGGAATTTAACCAATAAGCGCACAGTTTCTCCTGGTGCAACAGGAACTGTATCTTTGTAAACACCAACTTCATTTGGATATGGCTTTTTTCCATTACGAGATACTACTAAAAAGTGCGTGCCGTGAATATGGAATGGATGAATCATACCTTCTTTTTTTGAATTAGTAACGTCCCAATATTCAGCTTGACCGACTTTTTGTTTCATATCGATTCTTTGCATAGCAAAACGTTTACCATTCATCTTATCACAGCCATCCATGGTGACCTTACGAACGGGTAAACTTGGGTCAACTTCTGGAATTTCTGGTGTAAACACAGTGGCAGGAATTTCTGAATTATCATCCTCAAATTTATGAATCCGGAATTCGATCAATTTGAAGTCATCAGTGTAAAGACTTACTACGTCGCCCTCATGGTATTGACCAAAATCGACTACAACTTGTAATCTCTCACCTGGTGTTACTAACAACTTCGTCATCTTGATTGGATGTGGTAAGAAAGAATCATCTCCTGCAATTTGAGTCATAACTAAATCGTCATCAAAGTGCAAACGCCATTCACGTCGGTTAGAGCCACCTAAGAAAAGCAATCTGACCTTTTGCGTAGTAACATCAACGTAAGGACGAACGACTCCATTAATCATCGGAGTATCGCCAAAAATCCCCATTTGATTGTACTCAGCCCGATAATCCAATTGGTTATGTTCATGGAAAGTACGATCTTGTAAAATAACCGGAAATTCATCAATACCATATTTTTTTGGAATTGGCAGCTTAGCTTCGTTTTCATCAGTTACTACTACACCCATCGCAAGACCCATCTAAACTTGGGCAGCCGTTGATGGACATGGATGAGCATGCAGCCAAGTTAAAGCAGCTGGTTGATTAACTGTAAATTCGATCTGCTTTTCTTCACCGGGATAAACTGGGGCATGACAACCACCATCCGTAATAGACCCTGGAACTTCTATACCATGCCAATGATAAGTAGTTAATTCTGGCAAACTATTTTTTAAAGTTACATGAACACGTTTGCCTTTCTCAACTACCATCGTCTTTCCTAATAAAGGTGCATTATAGCCCCAAATCTTAGTCTTCTCACCAGGTAAAATTTGACTTTCACCTACAATTGATTCTAGTGTGAACCAAACATCAGTAGCAGTTTCCTTATCAGGCTTTAATACTGGTGGAACAGTTAACGGCTGAGCTTCTACTCCTTCAGGAATTTTCAAATTCTTATAGTCAAAGTGATTTTTGTCAAAGTCTTCCTTATCTTCAAAATAATCTCTATAAATTTTTTCAGACATTTCTTTCACTCTTTCGATACTCTTTATGTTTTTACTCACTTTTGTCTTAGCACCCTCTTTCTAAGCAAGCAAAGCATTTGGATTCTGTTATTTTTTAATTCAACCACCTCTCAGCTATATTAATTTTTATCACCTAAATTTATTACAAATACTTAATAATTCTTAAAATAGTTATTTAATCATTTAAACAGCTTTATTAATTTATGAAAAATAAAAAGATTGATTATTTGCATCACATAATGTGATTTATAATAATCAATCTTTTCATCTACCTGCTATTATTCATAATGCAACACACTAGCATCAAATGAATTTGTATCCTTCACTCCTGTATACATCATCATTTCAGCCAATTCTTCATTCATCTTTTTCAGCTTATCTTCTGTCGCCCTAGTACCACTCTTCAATAATTCTGATAAAATTCCGCGACCAATCAAAACTGCATCTGCACCCAAAGCTAAAGCCTTATATGCATCATATCCACTCATTAAA
The DNA here is from genome assembly GCF_016742815.1 of Lactobacillus sp. A27. Lineage (NCBI taxonomy): Bacteria > Bacillati > Bacillota > Bacilli > Lactobacillales > Lactobacillaceae > Lactobacillus > Lactobacillus sp. A27. Next base: position 31,215 of record NZ_JAEHNT010000013.1, on the reverse strand, counting down.
GACCCATCAGCATAAATCTCCATACCGCTACCAGCTAAAGCTTTCTTAATTTCGGGCAAGATTGATAAAGGCGGAATACCAAATGGTACGCGTCCATGGTGATGAGATACTACAATCGCCTTGCAGCCAGCTTGACGCGCCTTAAGTGCATCCGAAACTGACAGCACTCCTTTAGCAATAAATGGTAAATTGGTACTTTCAGCATAATGCTTTAAATCTTCCATCGTAATTGGACCTAATGGAATACCATCAACTACATCATATTTACCATTCTTACCTGCAATATGGTCTATGTCGATCCCAACAGCAACGGCACCTTTTTCTTCGGCGAATTTAATTTCATCTAAGATCTTATTGTGATCCGCAAATGGCTTAATGATTCGAATAGTATCGCCGCCTTGAGCTACAATCTCACCATATTCTTCATTTGTTTCCATACCGATCCAATTCAGTAAATCCATGTTGCGTGCAGCTATTGCCTTTTCCTGCATTGGTTTTCTAGTTTTATCACTTAATACTTTGTTCAAGTGAGATACAGCGGCTGGCATTAATGGGGATGAATATTTTCTACCTAAGATTGTAGTAGTTAAATCTGGTTCTACCGCATCGATCACGCGCATCTCCACTAAAATGTTATCTAAGAAGACACGATTATGAACATTAGCGTCATCAGCCTTGCCACTAGTTACTGGAATCATTCCTTTAGGACCAGGCCATTCACTTTTGATTTGCACTGTCTCTTCACTCTTATTTTTATCAGGCTCCATCAAAGATGAACCAGAATTAACATCAATAGTTTGGGATGCGCCCGTCACTACATCATTTTGATTGTCTTTATTCATAAAAATCCCCTTTCAAATCACAACGTAACAAGACTGATTTCAAAAATATTATTATTCATCGCCAGATCCTGCGCCATCTTAAAATAAGTCATATTTTTAGGAAACTTAAGGTTGCAAACGCAGATATACACATTTTGCGCATCAATTTGCTTATTAGCATCAACTTTAAAATTAAAATGTTTTACCTGTATTTTATTCTACTTAAAGTACGGCTGTAAAACTTGATCAAGTGTATGACGATCAGTATATTTTAATTCAACCTGCTTATATGTATTTACTTTAACAATTTTACGTAAAATGACTACCACCAGCAAAACAAACGCTCCACCGACAATTGCAATGCAGTAATATCCCATGCCAATTGCTAAACCGATACTTGCAGTAGCCCACAAAGATGTCGCTGTAGTAAGTCCCATTACAAAATGGTGAGTAATAACGATGGTGCCTGCGCCGATAAAGCCAATGCCGTCAATCACTTGAACGATTAGACGGGCTGGATCGACTCCGAGAACGGTTGACAACTCGTGGTAATTTTTAGCGTAATACAGAACCTGATTACAAATTGCTTCTTGTATCAATGCTAAGATACACGCTCCTAGACAAACCAAGATATGCGTTCTAAGGCCAGCTGGATGATTATGCTCTTCTCTATCCAAGCCAACAATTGCCGCAAAAATTGTAGCCATTGATAAACGTAAAATTATTTCTAAAAAATTAAGTTTGAAACTCATCATAATCTGGGGAACTTGGTTCCATACCCAATGGGCAAAAATTATTCTTTCTTACACCTTTATTCAAAAAAATAATTAAGAATAGTCAACGAAAGCTATTTTCGAGCAAAATTCTTGCATTTTTTCAAAATAACTATATCTATTTTCTCAGTTAAGAGTATAATCTTTGGTTGTACTATTTTTCACATATTTTTTCTACTGGAGGAGTAAAAAGTATCTACTATGGAACATACTTGGTTAATGAAATATTTCGCTGAATTTTTCGGTACGATTATTTTGGTAGTTTTAGGCAACGGTTCAGTTGCCAATTCAGTATTGCGTGACACTGGAGGTAACAGTCGCGATGGACAAGCCAATGGTGGGTGGCTGCTTATCGCATTTGGCTTCGGTTTTGGTGTCATGCTTCCTGCAATGTTGTTCGGTTCAATTTCAGGTAACCACTTGAATCCGGCCGTAACTCTTGCACAAGCATGTGCAGGTGCATTTCCTTGGGATCAAGTTCTGCCATATATCTTGGTGCAAATGCTTGGTGCAATCGTAGGTCAGCTTTTGTTAGTCGCTGTCTACTGGCCATACATTAAGAGAACTGCCAGCGATGACGCTGTTTTTGCCAGCTTTGCGACTGGTGACTCTGCCAACAGTAAGCTGAACGGTTTTATCACTGAATTTGTTGGTACAGCTATTCTTTTATTCGTAGCTGTTGGTTTATACCGTGGCATGTTCTTCAAGCAATCAGAAGATATTGCCAACATCGGTGTTGGTTTCTTAATCACCGCATTGGTTATGGCTGTTGGTGGTCCTACAGGTCCTGCATTAAACCCTGCAAGAGACTTAGGTCCACGTATCGTTTATGCACTTTGCCCATTACCACATAAGGGTTCCGCTCATTGGGACTACGGCTGGGTGCCAGTAGTTGCCCCAATCGCTGGTGGTATCTGTGGTGCATTGTTATACAAGATTGCATTTGGATTATAAAAAAGAGAAAAATGATCATGTCAAATTGGCATGATCATTTTTATTTTATCTTACTTCTTGACCATTTATCTCAAGTAGTAATGCGTATAAAGCGCCATATAAATTTGTATCATTCTTATACTTAGCTGCTACAATTTCAGGCGGAGTAACTTGATTACCAAGCATTTTATTGTTAGTTAGCAGCGACTTGAATTGATGACGAATTTCTTCAATCAAGATCGGTTGAGCACTAATTCCACCACCAATAACAATTTTCTCACCATTAATCACGGTTTGAATATTTAAGATCATAATTGCTACATTGCGGCAATATTCTTTAAAAATTTTGTTTGCCTTTACATTTCTTTTCTTAATTGCAGCAAAGGCAGCCTTGCCATCATTCAAATTACCATTTTCAATTTCCTTATTGATAGCTCTAATCATTCCAACAGCTGAACAAAGTTGTCCTGTATAGGCATCCATATTTTTTATACCGGCCCCAGAATTAATAACCATCCAACTTAATTCACCAGCTTGAAAATCACGACCATGCAAAACGCGATTATCAATTAAGATACCGCCACCAACTCCTGTACCTAATGTCATTACTGCACCAGTGTTAACATTATGAAGCTCACCTATCCACTGTTCACATAGCGCTGCAGCTTTACCATCATTTTCTGCACCCACAGGAACCTGATATTTTTCACCTAATGTTTCTTTTAAATTTAAACCATCTAAAAAAGGAATGGCACCACCAAAGTGAATTACTTTCTTTTTAGTATCAATCTTGCCTGGTGCACAAACGGCAATTCCTTCAAATTGATTTTGATATTTATCTCCCACCTCATACATCGAAGACATGAAAGTATCTAAATTTTCATGGTGCGTCGGCGTGCTGCCTTTTTCAACAATATGTCCTGTTTTATCCATGAGAGCATATTTTAAATTCGTTCCACCTACATCAAAAACTAAATATTGTGTCATTATTTATCACCTCATAAAAAATAAGTACCAATTACGGTACTTATTAACTTAGTAATTTTACTTAATTCTTTTGTACCTTAGCAGCATCTTCTTGTTCCTGCTTATATGCTGCATTATCTGCAATCTTAAAGAATGGATACCAGATCAAGACACTAATAATTGTCACAACTACAGTAATAATTCCAAAAGAGAAACTACCTTCCAAGAACCCTTGAATCACACCAGGTGTAGTCCATGGTAATTGAATTAATGGGTTATAAAATTTAGCAACATTTAATAATGGAATTAATCCCCATGAAACCAAGCCAATAACAATTGGTCCAATTAGCATTGGTATAAAGAAAGTTGGATTCAGCATAATTGGCATACCGAAAATTAATGGCTCATTAATATTAAACAAACCTGGCACAGCAGCTAATTTAAACAATTGCTTATATCTTTGAGACTTAGCTCTAGCCATTGAAATAACTAATCCAATAGTTGTTCCTTGACCACCAAAACCATTACCTAAACAAATGGTAATAATCGCCATCACTAAGTAAGGCATTGCTTTACCCGCTTTAAATGCATCCATATTCATAATCCCATTTGCAGTTAAAATAGGAGTAATTACACCATAAACCATATTTGGATGAATACCGAAAAACCATAAAACGTTAGCAATTGTGTAAATGGCAATTAGACTGATTGGGGATGCAGCAAAGTGTTGCAATGGTGTTTGAACAATAGTGGTTACAAGTTCAAAAATATTGCCAAAGCTAGTGTATACAAATAGACCACGAATGACTGCCATCAAAACTAAAATAACACCAGAAATAAATGAAGGTCTTAATGATTCTGCAACATTTGGTGGAACTGAAGATGGTAACTTAACTACTAAATTCTTCTTATTCAGCCAAACATATAATGCTCCAACGAGCCAACCTACTAAAATAGCTACCACCATGCCTGAAGCTCCCAAATAATTAGTGGAGAAAGCTGTGGTAGGAGCTAATTTAGCAGAAGTACCAGCTAACTTAGCTAAATAATCTTGTGGTGCTAAAATCAAAAATGATGAAATACTTAATAATCCCGCTGGAAGTGGATCGTAATCACATTTTTTAGCATACACATATGCAAAAAGGAATACTACAAACATAGATAAAACATTCATAGTAGCGTTTTGCGCAGCGCTAAAGTTAGCAGCCCAGCCTACTTTATTTAAGAAATTTGTCCATGCTGGAATAGGAAAATTACCGATCAACAGTACAAATGCACCACCTAATGTAATAGGCGTAATTCTCATAAATGCTTCAGCCAGAGATGAGAAGAACAGATTATTATTCATCCATTTGGCAACCGGAGCAATATATTTATTTAAAAACTTTTGGAGATTATCCATGATATATTCCCTCTCCTCTAATGTAAGCTCTTTCATTTGACAACTTTATTTTATAAGCAAATTCAATTCTGGTTCAATACTTTTAGCTAATACTGGTAATTATTCATCCTTATGCCGCTTGTTTCAGTTATGGTACAAGATGTTCCCTATGGTACAATTAACATGATTATTAGAAATTGAGGAAACAATATGGCTTATTTTGGTTTTAAAAATTTATCATCCCTATCTAATGTTGATATGACTATTTATCGCTATGTCACTCAACATCAAGAACAGGTAGTTTATATGCGTGTAAGAGATATAGCAAAAAATGCTCATGTTTCTAATTCTTCAGTAATGCGCTTTATTCACAAAATAGGTTTTTCAAGTTTTCCTGCCTTCAAAGCGTACATAAAAAGTACTCCAAATATTCAGGAATCACCTACTAATTCTTTTCATTTCATTAATAAGAGTAGCTTTCCAGATGATATTGAAGAACAAGTAACTGTTGTAGCAAATTTTCTTTTTCAGTGTGATAACATTATTACCTTTGGCATAGGAAACTCCGGTTTTATTGCAGCATACGCTGCTCGCAAAATGGCTAATATAGGATTTAACACGATGGCAATCACAGATTCTACCTATCCAATACCCAATAAACTAGCTAATACGAGCAATAATGCTATTATCTGTTTTTCAGTGTCTGGCGAAACACCTGAATTAATAGAAGGCTTAAATCCTTTTGTAAATAATCAAGATACTGCAATCATTTCTATTACAGGAAATAAAATGAGTACTATTTCGAGAATGAGTAAATTCTCACTATCATATCAAGAACCAGAGACGAGAATTAATAAATTTTATGACCTTTCCTCTCAAATTCCAGCTGTTTACATTGCAGAAGCAATAACCAGTTTAATGGAAAAGCAATCTAAGTTATAAAGAACACCTTGTTCCATAAATAAACTATTGTTTCAAAAGTATCGAACTATACCAAAACTCCTGAACTTCATTGTATGTTAGAAAGCGATTTCATATAATGCAAGTAAGTAATGAATCAAAGGAGTTTTTTTATGACTAGAACTTTAGATAAGAATTTTTTATGGGGTGGCGCCGTTGCTGCTCATCAACTTGAAGGTGCATATCAAGAAGACGGAAAAGGAATCTCCATCGCTGACATTATGACTCTTGGCGATCGTGATCATCCTCGTGAAATCACTAAAACCATCGAAAAAGATAAATATTATCCTAACCATGTAGGAATCGATTTTTATCACCACTACAAGGAAGATATTAAACTGATGGCAGAGATGGGATTCAAAGCATTTAGAACTTCAATTGCGTGGACACGCATCTTCCCCAATGGCGATGAAGATGCGCCTAATGAAGCAGGACTTAAATTCTATGATGATTTATTTGATGAATTGTTAAAATATGGTATCCAACCCGTTGTCACCCTTTCCCACTTCGAGATGCCTTATCATTTAGTAACTGAATATGGTGGCTGGTCCAACCGCAAATTAATTGATTTCTTTGCTCGCTTTGCTCATGTATGTTTTGAAAGATATCACAACAAAGTTAAGTATTGGATGACCTTTAATGAAATTAACAATCAAGCCAATTATGAAGATATTGGCAATGTGTTAAAAAATTCTGGTCTACTTTTCAAAAAAGGTGACGATAAAGAAAAAATGATGTATCAAGCAGCACACTATGAATTAGTAGCTAGTGCTGAAGCCGTTCAAATCGGACACGCTATTGATCCATCATTACAAATTGGCTGTATGTTGGCCTTTTGCCCTATTTACCCTGCTTCATCTAAACCCGAAGATATTCTTTTTGCCCAGCGTGCAATGGATTCACGTCTTTACTTTGGCGATGTGCATGTTAACGGTGAATATCCAAATTGGTTAAAAGCCTACTTCGATCGTAAGAATTATCACTTAGATATTACTAAAAAAGATTTGCAGATATTGAAAAATGGTACAGTAGATTATATTGCATTCTCCTACTACATGTCCTTCACTGCCAAATACACTGATCACATGGATTATCGTGAATATCAAGATTTAGTTTCCAACCCATATATCAAGACTAATGATTGGGGCTGGGCTATCGACCCTGTTGGTTTGCGCTATGCAATGAACTGGATGACGACTCGCTGGCACAAGCCATTATTTATCGTAGAAAACGGACTTGGTGCTTACGATAAAATGACTGCTGATCATCAAATTCACGATGATTATCGCATTCAGTACTTCCGTGACCACATTAAGCAAATGGAAAAAGCAGTAATCGATGATGGTGTTGACTTAATCGGCTATTTGCCATGGGGATGCATCGATTTAGTTAGTGCAAGTACCGGTGAAATGAAGAAACGCTATGGCTTTATCTACGTTGATGAAGATGATTATGGTAAAGGCAGCTTCAAGCGCTACCCTAAGGATTCTTTTTACTGGTATAAAAAAGTAATTGCCTCAAATGGTGCGGATTTAGATTAATGACAAATAAAAGATCGATGATCTTCGTTAAAAAACGTTGATCATCGATCTTTTTTGATATTATTTTAAAATTCAAACAAGCGGTGGTTAATGATAATTCTAAATTCACGATCTTCTTCATCAGCTAAACAACTAGCGACTAATGGTTCATAGCCTCTCTTTTCCTCATCAAACTGATTTCTTTCGGCATCTAGATCTTTAAAGACCTCATCGGGTAACTTATCAACTGGAATTTTGGCTGCTTTTGCTAATTCATCAAAGCTAACTACTACTCCATCTTGTAAAACATCATCATCTTTGCTTTCATTGTATTTCTTTACCAAGAGCTTCATGATGGCCAAAGTTTCTGGTCTTAAGTAATTCAAGGAATCAAAATCAATTACATAATCGTCCATTGCATTTCCCATCCTTTCGTGAAAAATCATTTTTCTCACTTTCAGTATGATGTCCTTTTTGAAAATACCCAAACAATATGACTTAAGATTTTTATATCATTCCACGCTGCAACCCCATAAAGATAGTAATAATCAGCAAATCAGCACTACCGCCAAGGCTATAATTCTTTTCTTTAAAAATACGATTTAACTCTAACATGAATTGCTTGCCAGCTTGAGTGCCATAACCACCCAATACCAAATATTTTTGCGCCTGCTTGTGCGACCAATCAATTACTTCAACATTACCAGCCCTTTTAATCAAATTAGAATCTTCAATCTCACTAACAATCTCCATCAAGGTATCAAGCAAGCGCGTATTCAAGTCGCCACTTGTCTGTGCTAGAAATGGCAATGCGACACTTCTCACCAAAGGGTAGCCTGCCTCTGCTTCTGCTCTAACGCCGCCTTTGCCATATTGCAAAAATTGTCTTTCGCCAGCAGTCTCGCTCTTCTCTCCCAAATCATGCTTAACTAAGCCCTTAGTCATCATCTGAATTACTTCAAACTCATTACCGCCATGTTTTTGACAATATGCACATGCACAGACGAATAAACCTAATGAAAAAACCGCCCCTTTATGCGTATTCACATTATTCGTAGCGGCAAGCATTGCCTTCTCTGCCTTAATCCCAGCTTGTCGCAGCAGTTCAAACATCTGTCTTAAATCTTGTCCAGTAAAGTTAAAACCAATCTCAGCGGCTTGAACAAAATATTTTTCCAAACTTAAGCTACTATCAATGAACATATAGACGTTCATATCGGGATGAGAACCCACATCAGCTGGATCAACCAAGCCAGGCTTAGGATTAGTAACTACTTCATAAAGTAATGCTTTTAATGCATTTTGAGCGATCTCTTCTATTGCCATTTGTCTCTTTCTAATTACTCAAGTATCGATTTTTTAACAAAAAGTGCCGCAAAATCTGATTAAAACGATCTGGTACCTCTGCCATGATATCATGTCCACAATTATCAACCAAAGCCATATTTACGCGATCATTTTGTGTAGTCATCCATTTTGCAAAAAGAAAATTATAATATGGACCTTGAACGGCCGCAATTACATCGATAGGTACTTGGCTATCTTTGACCACCCCACGCCAATCATGGGCAATATGCTCACACAACAAATCAAAATTATCAGATCTACTAAAAGGGTGATCTATTCTAGCATTATTCAGTTTCATCGCTACTCGATTATCTATACCGTGCAAAGTCTCATGCACAGCAGGAACCATTTTAGCTTCTCTTACATAGTTACTTAACGTATAGTTCATAAAACCATATGACCAATCCGAAGTATTCAACATAAAAGGCGTTTGGTCTACGATAACCGCCAGTTTAACTAAATCTGGTTCGGTTTTAATCAAATTAAAAAGTAAACTGCCACCCATTGAATGACCGACAAACACAGCTTGTTTTATGCCTAAACATTGTACCAATTCAATCAAATCATCAGTTAGACGTTGTAAAGTATGATCATTTTTTGTTCTTTGACTCCGACCAAAATTGCGATGATCGTATGTGATCACCTGATATCCCATTTTAGTAAAATAGTCAACCTGCATAGTCCATACTTCTTGATAACCGCCAAAGCCAGCAACAAAAATAATTGGTTTGCCATTACCTTTTATCTGGTAATTAATTTTAATTCCATCATTAGTTACAAAATCCATTTCATCCCTCTTTAATTGCCTGCCATGGATTTTCACTTAAAATTGGACCAGTGGCAGTTTTAATTAAAATCTGCTGATCACGTCCCAATGCATATTCTTCCAAAGAAAAGCTATTCTCACCATAAACTACTTGTACATCCGCATGCGTGCCAAATTGATTTAATCTAGCTAAAAATTTTCTTGCTTCAGCTACGTTCATTTTAGGTAAATCGGGCATAATCAAGTCTAAATCACTAGTATGCTCTGGACTTTCTTTGACCATCTTTACACCAGTTGCCATTTCATAAGCAAGTGAACCACTAATTCCCCACTGATAATCAGTTAAAAGTGGTGCAATCTTAACCAGTGCTTGAAAAGCAATTAATTTTTGCCTTTCAATTGGCAAATCACACCAAGACTCATGCTTAATAAAATAATCTGGATGATACTGCTTAACTATACTAGACTTTTTTAAATAGCCAGCCAAGCGTTGATTACGCTCGTAACCGCGCAAACCTACCGGAATTAAACCATTTTTGAATTGACCACGTCTGACCACTACGATTTTAGCCTTAGACAAAGAATCCTTTGCCCATTCAGGTAAAGGATTCTCTTCTAATATTAAGTCGTCATCATTGGTAAACGTTAATAAATCATGCGGCCAAATATTAGTTATTTTTCCTATTGATCATCAACCATTTCGCGCATCTTAATCGTAGCCTTACGTCCACTTTCAATTGCAATTGGAGTCTCATAACGGAAGCGCAAGTCAGTTGGTTGATCCTTTGTACTTGCAATAGCTTCATCGATTAATTCATGAACTTCCTTAACTGCATCATCGTTGGCATCCCAAGATGAAACATCATGCACTAGCTTGTATAAAGCACCCAATTTTTCATAATTGAAGATATCGTAAGCCATTGCAGGAACATGTTTAGTAGCTTCTTCAAGTTCGGCAATAGTTCTTTGGGTAATTCTAGCAGCAGATGCCTTAGACATCGCTTGAATAGTGATTGACTTATCAGCTAAGGCGATCATGCGGTTAGATTGCAAACCATGAGCTAAGAAACCACCTGAAACAGCATCCCCAGGAATAAAGTCAATTACTGGGTGGCCAGCTTGACGAGCCTTAGCATAAGTAGCAGCACTAGAAGCTAATCCAATGTGAATTCCAATTAATTCTTCTTTGTAACCATAAGCCTGACTTGGTACATCTACAATCAAAATGATTGGACGCTTGACCTCTTTATCCTTGTCTTCTTCAACAATCTCATTAACGATCTTAGAGATGACAAATCCTTCTTGCAAGCCCACTTCACCATTACGTACGCGTGGAAAGCGATTATTCTTGTCTGGCACGATAGCAATATATTCTTTGCCATCAACTTCAGCTGCTAAAACTGTTGGATATTCTGACTTAGCATTTTTAATGCCAGTTAATTTTTCAAACCATAAACGACCGCGGCTCTTGTCACCTGGTGTATCGCTAGCAACAGTTTCAGGAATTTCATGCTTTTCAGCCTTAGTTTCATTAAAGATCTTGCGATATTCCTCAGTAGTCAAAGGCTTAGAGAAATCAATTTTATCAAGCAAAGTCAAATAGAAATCAGCCTTATCAGTTCTGTGAGCATCCTTCTTTTGATCGATTGCTTCAGAAATCGCATTCTTAATAGTTTCAACATCATCTTCAACTAATTCATCGGCAATACCAGTCTTTACTCTTTGACGAGTACCTAAAGTATCCCAGATTAAATCTTTATCGCTAGAATCAAATTCACGTACACCGGCTTCTTGTTCGATAACTTCTGGACCGTTTAAAGCAATTCTAGCTTTTTGAGTAGTAATAAGATATGACAAAACAGCACTGGTAATTGACATACCACCAAAACTACCTACTCTCCCTGGAACCAAACCAATAACAGGCACGTACTTCTTTAAAGCAATGACAGCATTTTGAATTTCAGAAATTGATAAAAGTCCGTAATTTGCTTCTTGCAAACGTACACCACCAGTATCTAAAACAATGATTGGATAAATAGTTTTCCCATTCTTATTGTCATCTAGTGCTTCTTCTAAAGCGGCAACGATCTTGGCACCGGACACTTCACCGATACCACCACCTTGGAATTTACCTTCAATTGAAATAACGACAACATTTTTACCGTTCAAAGTACCTTTAACTAAGATGACACCATCATCACTTTCAGGCACGATATTTTGTGGCTCAAGGTGAGGTGAAATCATATCATATTCTGGACCAACTAATTCGCGACCAGAATTTTCATCAACCAATGCAAATGCACGCTGACGACCATTTAATTCAACAAAACTATTTTTCATCTTTTAATGCCTCCATTGCTTGAGTCAAACGTAAGTTAACAACACCAGGGGTTGCACCAAAGTCGTGCACAATAAATTTACCGTTTAATGGATAGCGAGCAAAGAAACGATCCAAGACATTTTGCCAAACTTTGCCGAAGCCATCGCTACCAGTAGTAATATCCAACGTTGTCTTATCTCCATCTGCTGGATAAACCAAGATTTCTAAGTCACCGGAGGCTACTACCCCAACATGTGCGAAGCTTTTTACAGGTGTAGAATTTTGATATTCAAAGTGTAATTTTTCCATTCTCTTGTACCTCCTAAATTATGACCAAGATCTAAATTTTGCAGGTGGATTGTAAAGACCATGTGACCATTCAACAATATCATCCATGGTTTGAGCTGCAAGAAGTGAACGCTTAGCATCTTCACGACGTACGCCTAAATCTTCTGGTAAAGCTACAATGCCCTTTTCACGCAGCTTATTTACTTCTTCTGGATTTGAACGTAAACCAACAGGTGTTACACCAGCAATTGCTTCAATTGCGGCTTTTCTTTCTTCCATGCTGTCGGTCTTGTAAAGATATGCGATACCTTCTTCAGTGACGATATGCGTGGTATCTTCTGAATAAATCATGATTGGCACGTTAGCCAACTTAGCTTCTTTTCTAACTTCTTCAGCATCCAAGTGATCAACAAAGACTGGCTTCTTATTTGCACCAAAGGTTTCAACCATTTGAACAACCAATTTTTGACCCTTAGCCAATGGATCATCATCTGGCTTTAAGCTTTGCCAAGCTGGAGTTGAGTGACGACGACCAGTTGGGTTAGAACCCATGTTAGGTGCACCACCAAAGCCTGACAAACGACCATTAGTAACAGTTGAAGAGTTACCCCATTGGTCAATTTGCAAAGTAGAACCAACGAACATATCAAGTGCATATTGACCAGCAACCTGACCTAAAGCACGATTAGAACGCATGGTACCATCTTTACCAACAAAGAAAATGTCTGGACGAGCGGCAATGTATTTTTCCATCCCGACTTCGCCACCAAATGAGTGGATTGATTGAACCCAACCACTTTCAATTGCTGGAATTAAAGTTGGAGTTGGATTCAATTCCCAATTGCGACAGATCTTGCCCTTGAGTCCTAATTGTTCACCATATGTTGGCAATAGAAGTTCGATTGCAGAAGTGTTAAAGCCAACACCGTGATTTAAGGTTTGAACATGATGCTTAGCATAGATTCCTTTAATTGCCATCATCCCCATCAAAATTTGTAATTCGGTGATTGCTTGTGGATCACGAGTAAACAAAGGCTCCAATTGATATGGCTTATCAGCTGGAACAATGACATCGACCCAGTCGCTAGGAATATCAACACGTGGTAATTTATCAACAACTTCGTTTGCTTGCACGATCACGATTCCATTATGAAAGGCTGCGGCTTCCACAATTGTTGGGGTTTCTTCAGTGTTAAAACCAGTGTAAAGGTTACCTTCACGGTCAACTTTATCCGCGGCAACCAAGACAACGTTCGGAATCAAATCAATAAATAAACGACCAAATAATTCAAGATAAGTATGAATATCACCAACCGTCATTGTGCCGTCAGCAATCATTTGCGATACACGTGTACTTTGTGGGCCGGCAAATGAAAAGTCCATCTTTGAGGCAATACCTAAGTCAAAAATATCAAGGTGTTCTGGACGTGAAATACTAGACATAATCATGTGTAAATCATGAACACGTTCAGGATCCACTTTAGTTAAAGCTTCTGATAAAAATGATGCTTGCTTTTGATTATCCCCTTCAAGCACCACCTTGTCGCCTGGCTTAATTAAAGTATTCAACACTTCAACGACATCTTCAGTTTTAGCAAATTTACCATTCAATAATGAACTGGCGCTTGCTAAACGTGCATTTTTCGCATCTCGATGAGTATGCCAATTCTTTTCTTCTGTCATTCTTTTTTCTCCCATTTGTTAAATAAATAGTCCGCATCATCAATCGACATTGCCGATAACGTAACCATATGTAATTGATCCGTCTTTGCTTTTAGTAGTTTGGTAAAAGCTGTTCCAGGTGAAAATTCGGAGCTAACATCAGGTTGATATTCAAGAGCAACCTGCATCATCGTTTCCCAAAGTACTGGGTAAATTACGTTGTTGCCTAAATCATATTTGATATCTTTTAAGCTCCTTACTGCGTGACCATTGTAATTAGCTAAATATATGCAACTAGGTTGATGCAAATTAAGCTGAGCAATAAAAGTATTCAGCTGATCAGCTGTCTTTTGCATTAGCGGCGAATGCGATGGGTTAGGCACATGCAGCAATTTTGCTTTTGATGCACCGTTTTCTTTAGCCAATGCTAGAACTTGCTTAATCGCACTGAGTTTCCCAGAAATAGTATTCTGCATTTCTGAGTTTTGATTAGAAATATAAACTGGATTGGTATCTGAATGAACTTCAGCAACTAACTTTTTTACTTCTGGACGGCTCAAGCCAACTACAACACCCATGCCGTAGCCTTCTAGATAACATTCCTGCATCAACTTAGCTCTAAGAGCTACTAACTTGAAAACATCTTCTTTATTTATGACACCAGCTGCATAAGCTGCCGCAAATATGCCTAAAGAATGTCCTGCAACTAAAGTCGGCTGCCAGCCTAACTTTTTCAATTGATCGACTTGATCAATCTGCAAAAGCAAAATACTTAGCTGAATTTGAACTGAATCTTGATAGCCCTCAGCAGTATCCAGTAGCTTGACATTGGTCCATTTTTCTACCTGCTCTTTCAGTTGAGGATCGACTTTGTCAAGCATGCCCGGATTTTGACCACCTTGACCCGGAAATAACCATAAGTTTCGCAAAATAATCACCTCTTTGGATCTCACATTTTTTAGTTTAAAACGTTTGAATGACAATTTATAATATATAAATAGAATAATACTTAACCAAATAGTTATGAATTGAGCGAGTAAAATGAATCTAACTACATTAAAATACTTTATTTCGGTAGCTTCCCTTGGATCAATCACCGAAGCTGCAAAGGAAGCCTATGTCAGTCAATCTGCCGTCAGCAAAACTATTAAACAATTAGAGGACGAAATCGGTGTGAAATTATTTGATCGTGAAGGCAGAACGATCAAGCTAAATCAACAAGGAAAATTGTTTTATTCTTATGTTTCCGACAGTTTAAATTTGCTTGATCGCGGGATTAAAGCAGTGCAAGGTTCTAAAAATATCGATCAAAGCCCTTTGAATGTCTTATTTACTGTTGCTTCGCCTTTAATTTCTAAAATAATTTTGTGCATGCAGGAAGTTTTACCCAATATCAGCTTGAATATTCATCAGAAAAATAGTTTTGCCAAAGATCTAGAACAATTTGACTTTATTATTTCTACTGCCAAGATCCCTAACTTTAATAGCATCCCCATCACCACCGAAGAATTACTAATCGGCGCTAAAAAAGGCATCCTTCCTAACAAGGATTTTATTGAATTAAAAGATTTAGAAAAATATATCTTTGTTGGCCTTGATAAAGAAACCGAACTACAACAAACTATCGATCAATTTTTAATGGCTCACAAAATCAAACTAAATTATCA
This sequence comes from Lactobacillus sp. A27, assembly GCF_016742815.1. Taxonomy (NCBI): domain Bacteria; kingdom Bacillati; phylum Bacillota; class Bacilli; order Lactobacillales; family Lactobacillaceae; genus Lactobacillus; species Lactobacillus sp. A27. The sequence goes on along the minus strand of NZ_JAEHNT010000013.1, from coordinate 15,811 downwards.
ATATCAATCCGATGAACCAGCAACGGTGCGGCAATTAATTGCAAGCGGAATTGGAATCGGTTTTATCCCAGCCATTAGTTGGCAGGATTTTGAAACTAAAAATATCACTAAGGCTCATATTTATCCTGAAGCTCCTCGACGCACGATTTATTTAAATTCGCCTCATCATAATTTGACTGATACACAGCGTCTTTTTAGCAATGAAATTGCCAATGTTTTCTTGCAAGAAAGAGATGCCGCAACAAAATATTTATTAATTTAAGCCGTTGCTTTTTTCAAAAAATACCGTTAAATTAAACTTGAACTTCTTTTGGATCTCACAATTCAAAAGAAAAGAGAGATTTTTATGAAAAAATATCAGTTTAACAGCTCTAGTGCAGCTGATATTGGTGATTATTTGAAAGTTTTCGCCTGTACGGCTGTGATATCGCAGCCAATTATGTCGATGATCATGGGTACCGGGCAGCCCACTCATGTGCAGAACGTTTTTGGCATTTTTTATAATTTAGTGAAATATACGGCACCGGCCTTTATCTTTGGTATTTTGTACACTACCATTCGGACTAATGATGAAAAAGGCAGTTTCTCATATGCCAAACATATGCGAGCTAACTGGTCTAATCTGTTTGTACCGACTATTTGGTGGACATTGATTTACCTTTTTGGGATGCCATGGGTGCAACAAGTCAATCATTTTAATAGCATCGGTTCATTTTGCTGGCAATTTATTAATGGTAATGCGGCACCACACCTTTGGTACAACACGATGATGTTGCAATTCATTATCTTAATGCCACTTTTTTGGGCACTAAGCCGCTTTGTCGGTCATAACTTAACACGCGGAATTTGGGTTGCAATCATTACTTTTGTGCTATACTTCGCCTGGCTGTGGTTATATGACTACTACGTTTTCCACGGCGTGCATGAACATGATTGGTATCTGCTTGATCGCGTGTTCATTTCATTCTTTATCTATGGTGTGTACGGGATGTTAGCTTGGCAACTGCGAGGTTATTACAACCAGCTAGTCACTAAGTTATGGTGGCTGATCTCAATTTTGTTCATCGGTTGCTTCATTTGGACTAACATCGAATTACAAAAATTTGGTCATCCCATCAACTTTAACAATGCACCATACTACAAGCCATCAATGACCTTGTACTGTTTAGCAGTTATTGCACTAATCTCTGCATTTTGTTTGCACCAAGTTAGAAAAAATTCACGGGCTAGTTTAAACGTCTTTCACTTTTTAGCTACTTATGCTTATCGAGCATACTTATCCAATGTCTTTTGGAATCAACTAGTCTGGCGCGGACTTAACATGCAATATCACGCAATCTATCATCCAATCTTGACTTTGTTTGGCACCTGGATTTTAACGTGGATCCTGTCTTTCACTTCCGCATATTGCTTGCATGTCTGGTGGATGAAAGCAAAAAGTTTAATTTTAAGATAAAAAAGAAGTTACTCACGCGGAGTAACCTCTTTTGCTTTATTCTTCAATTCCATATAATTCTGCAGCTTCCAGCAAAAAATCTTTCATGAATGGTAATGAAAATGTGACCTTACCATATCCTGTATCTACGATTACTTGACTGTCCATCAATCTTTGGCGATATTGAGAAATATAATTGGAACTCTTTTTCATTTGTTCACGAATATAACTTATTTCCACAATATTCTTAGGGCAATTAGCCATAATAAATAAGAATTTCCTATCTGTTGGCGACAATTCAGATAGTATCTTAGTATAAGCATTACGAAAAAGATCATTTTTAAATAATGGGATAGATTTCTCCACACTTTCTTCCGTAACCTTATTATCAGAATTTTGCCAGACATAATATCCCAGATCTTGAAATGCATAAGCATATCCCTTAGTCAGTTTGGTTATTTTCATTAGAGTATTATTATCGATTTCTTTGTTTCCTCTCTCAAAGGCTTTTTGATAGCGATATTTAATGTCAAAAAGATCAAGCGGACCTAATGGCACGCGCCCACTTCTCAGAAGAAAAGTTAAGACATCATTATTTTGCAGTTCAGAAACATTTTTAGGTACCCCCGTCATCATAATATTAATAGGGTACTCCTTTAGCACCATTATCTGATAAATAGAAGCCAAATTAACAATTTCAGGAGTTTCTTTAACTTCATCTATTGCAATCAATAGAGATTGATCATGCTTTTTTAATACTTTTAACATTTCTTCTAATAAAACTTGATAAGTAGACTGAGGATTAGAAACATGCACTTCAAGTTCAAAACCAAATGCTGAGAACTTCACCCCATCAATCCTATCTAGTGCTTTTTTAATTGTATTATTAGCTTCCTGATAAATACTCTGAATTAAGGTGGCAAGCAAATCATTAGTCATAGCTAAATAGATAACGAGCCAATTACTCTTCTGTTCTAATGTGGAGGTTATATCAGCTAACAAAGAAGTTTTTCCTACGCCACGCATCCCATAAATCATTGAAGTTTGATAAGGACCTGTTCCACTTTCAAGTGATTGGACTATATCTTCTACTATTTTCTGTCGCCCTAAATATATTTTTGGTACCTTACCAAAGTTAGGATCAAAAGGATTATTCATGTTAGTCATTATTTTAATCCACCTACTTTTATATCTTTTTAGTTCTTGAAATTTATTTTAGATCTCTTTAGATCTTCTGTCTATTTTTAGATCTCTTTAGATCTTATAAAATTTCTTTTAAGATAAAAAAGAAGCTACTCATGTGGAGTAACTTCTTTTATTTAAATCTTTGGTTTTTATAATTTTATTTAAAATTTACGGTAATTAAGCTTTCTTAGCATTCTTTTGTTCTTCGGCAACAGCCTTATTATCGGCAATCTTGAAGAATGGGAACCAAATCAAAGTACTTAAGACTACTACAACCATAGCGATGATAAAGAATGGAATACCACCTGAGAAGAATGCTTGAACAACACCAGGCATAGTCCATGGTAATTGAATAAATGGGTTAACAGTAGCATGGAACAAATCAATCAATCCCCAACTTACCAAACCATTAATGATAGGTTCAAACAGCATTGGTAAGAAGAAAACAGGGTTTAACATAATTGGCATCCCGAATACCAATGGTTCATTAATATTGAACAATGCTGGTACTCCGGCCAATTTTAACATTTGTTTGTAGCGATCAGATTTTGCTCTAAACATAGAAATAATTAAACCGATTGTAGCACCCTGACCACCAAAAGCACTGTTTAAAATGACAGAAAGCATTGCCATGGTGACGTATGGCATTGGTTGACCAGCCTTAAATGCATTCTGGTTAACAATACCGTTAGCAATGATAATTGGCATTACAATACCATAAACCATGTTAGGGTGAATACCAAAGAACCATAAAACATTAGCCAAGGTGTAAATAGCAATAATACTAATTGGAGAAGCAGTAAATGTCTGAAGTGGTGTTTGAACCAATTTAGTAACACAATCAAAGATGTTACCAAATGCAGTATAACTAAATGCTCCTCTAATTAAAGTCATTAATACCAAAATAATTCCGGCAATTAATGATGGCTGAAGTGAAGCTGAAACATTAGGTGGAACACTGTCAGGCAATTTAATTACGATATTCTTTTTATTGAGGAATACGTAAAGCATCCCGACAACCCAACCAACAAGAATAGCAACAACCATACCAGATGAACCAAGGTAATTGGTACCAAATGCTGTCACTTGAGTCAACTTAGCGTGCGTCCCAAATGCTCTAGCCATATAATCTTGTGGAGCTAAAATCATAAAACTTGATGCAGCAAGCAATCCTGCTGGCAATGGATTATATTTACATTTTTCTGCGTAAACATAAGCAAAGTTAAATACAACAAAGAGTGACAATACATTCATAGTTGCATTTTGTGCAGCGTTAAATTGTGTTGCCCAACCTATTTTTTGTAAAAAGTTAGTCCAAGCTGGAATTGGTAAATTACCAATTAACAGAACGAAGGCACCACCCAAAGTAATTGGAGTTACTTTCATGAAAGCATCTGCTAAAGATGAGAAGAACAAATTGTTTCCCATCCATTTAGCTATTGGTGCTAAAAACTTATCTAGAAATTTTTGTAGATTATTCACAATCTTTCCTCCTTTTTCATCTCGCTTTCTATTCTATGTAAGCGCTTATAATAGTACAATAGTTTTAGCCTTATCTGGTAAAAATCTATACTTTTAGGTTTCTGTTCTTTTATTCGAACACTGTGTTCTTTATAATTGAATTATAAATTTATTCGTTGGGAGGAAAAGAATGGCTATTTTTGATTTTAATAATCTTTCATCCTTATCAGATGTAGAACTCTCCGTTTACCGTTTTGTTGTTAATAATCCCGAAAAAGTAGCGTATATGCGTGTACGTGATATTGCCAAAAAGACGCATGTGGCTAATTCCTCAGTAATGCGTTTTGTTCATAAAATAGGCTTTGCAAGCTTTCCTGAATTCAAAGCCTATTTAAAAAATATCAATCAAACCGTTGCACCTCAAAAAGCATTAACATTTATTGATCAACAAAATTTTCCTAATGATATTGAAAACAAATTGCGAGTCGTTGCTGATCAACTTTATCAATCTGATAATATTCCTATCATGGGAACTGGCAATTCTGCCTCCACCGCCGTCTATGCTGCAAGAATGCTAGCATTATTAGGATTCAACGCATTTCCTATTACCGATCCTTTTTATCCATTAAATAGACAACTAGAAAATACCAGTAACAATACCATTATTTGCTTTTCGGTCTCAGGTGAAACTACCGAATTAATCGAACAACTTAATTACTGTACTAAACGTTCTGATAATCAAGTAGTAGCTATCACCAGTAATCCAACTAGTACTATTGCAAACATCAGTAAATATGTGCTTAATTATCAAGAACATAAGCAACGATTATTTAAATATTGTGATCTTTCTTCACAAATTCCGGCAATGTATATAGTTGAAGGACTAGTTGAAATATTAATTGGAAAGAATCGAGATCTAATTAAGCAAAAACAAGATCAGGAAAAAGAACGTGAATAAAAGGCCCAGCTTTTGCTGAGCCTTTTACTTTATGCTTTCTATATTAATCAAAATTACCATGATTTAGCTTAATGTATTGATCAATTTTTCGAAGATTTTAATTATTAAACAAAGCAAAATAAAAAAGTTCAGCTTTCACTGAACTTACAAATCATAAACTATCCATCCATTGATCTAAATCTTTTAAACTACCAATTTTAGCAATGGTATGATTTTCTACCTCTTTTTTGCCTTGCAATGCTTCCACAGTATCTAAAAATTTTAAACTTTTATCATTTTTTAAAAGTCATAATTTTAACCTTTTACTATTTACTTTTCTTCTTCGGTACAAATACTAGTGCAAGGACTAAATTAACAATTATCAGCACAAGCAGCACCATAAACGTCCACTTAGAACCTATTGCCGTGCCATTACCTACATGATTATTTTGTGCAATCGCAATCAAAGTCCCAGCTAATGCAGTTCCGAGTGCTCCAGAAAATTGCTGCAAAGTATTGAAGATCGCATTGCCTTGGGCATGGTTGGCTTTGCTCAAAGTAATCAATCCACTGGTCATCAGACTGCCAAAACACATCCCATAACCGCCATAATAAAGAACATACAATAATACAATGGCAATACTGCTGAGTGGTGCTAATTTATTCATCAAAATCAAACTAGTTAGACTGGCAATTACGCCAATAATGATCGGCAAACGCGCACTTTTTTTATCGAGCAGCTTTCCTGCTAAGGCTGCCATCAAGGCATTTATCACCGCACCTGGAAATGTAATCCAACCAGCCAGAGAAACGGATCCATGATTAACGGCTTGCACATAGATTGGAAAGATGAAGCCTAAGGCCAAAGTCGCAATTTTAGCAAAACAATAGGCAATTAGTTGCATGCTAAAACGCAAATTTTTAAATAATTGAGGACTAATCAAGGCTTCCTTATCGGACCAAGATATTTTTAGCCAAATTAATAAGCTGATGATTCCTAAAACTAAAAAGCCTAAAACTGGAACTGACAGGAATGAATATTTGGCAATTCGAGTAAAGCCTAGCATTAAGCAAACTAAAGCAACAGCAAGAGACAGCCACTGACCGTACTTGATCTTCACTTTTTGCAAAGGATTGATTTGCCCGATTGAATACATCCCTGTTAGCAGGCTAATAATAATCAGAAAAAGTGAAATGATGAAAATCCAACGCCAATTAAGTGCATCAGTTACGATACCACCGAACACCGGCCCAAAGGCCACGGCACAAGCGGTAATCATCGTCCCGATCCCATCATGAAGCCGAGTTTTTCTTTAGGTACTTCAACTAAGATAATGTTGTACATCAGCGGCAAGCCTATACCGGTACCGATTCCTTGCAAGGCTCGACCCACTAACAAAAGGTCAAACTATGGAGTAACGATATCAATCAGCAAACCCACTATAAATAACGAAACTCCTAGAATAAAAATACTTTTAGTAGGAATTCGCAATCTAATCTGAGAACTAATCGGTACAATCGTCGCAATCACTAGCAACACCAAGGTGTTAACCCATTGAACTTGATCGGTAGTAATCGCAAAATCTCTGGTCAAGATTGGAAAAGTAACTGTCGTTGCCGTTTCGTCAAGGATTCCCAAAAACGAGAGCATCCTTGCGGATAAAATCGCCATCACCAAACGTGGCGTAACTTTTTAGTCATTTTTCATCTTCTTTTCTTTAACTAGCAAGCGAATAATCGTTTTTAAATTTTCTAACTTTGTACGTTGAGGATTTGATAAATAGATTTCATGATGACGCCGCTTATCCGAAAAATCTAATTTCAAATTATTTTCAGTAATAAATTGATGCATCTTGTCGATTGTAGCTGGCTCATCATCATAACTGCCATGATGCATGATTTGCACGCATTTTCCTTCAGTCAAAGTAAGTAATTTAACTGGTGAAAAATCCAACCCCTTCTTAACTGCAGCTTCTTTTTTAGTCCAAGTCAAAACATCATCTGTCACAAAATCAGGCATCCGAATGCAGGAAATGAAATTGAACTTTTCTTTGTGAGCATAATCAATGCCTTCAACGCCATCTTGCCACCAAAATCCTTCAAGCGGTGGAACCACGAAGTCGAAATAATCTTTAATCTGATGTGAGCCTTTTTTACTCATTTTAATTGTATAGGCTAGACTATACGACAATTGTAGATCCTGCTTGTATTCTCCGCCCTCTTGATTGGGATCGCCTTGACCTTGAACAGCTAGATATTGCATCTGCGGAACATCAACCAATTCAGGCTTCTTGCCCGGACGATAGAATTGTTTTTCTTCTTTTTAAAATCGTAAGCCATATTCTGCCTCTATAGTTGATGAAATTTAACTGTCTTATTCTTAAGTGAAATTTTCTTCACTTCAAAGCCATAATTGATCGTATTTACTCATATCTATATCTTCACTTTCTTTAAGCTAAATGTTCTAAATTAGATTTTTCCACAAACTCTGCAAAAAATGGCAGTGCCAGTTGAACTACTCCTCTTTCAGGTGAAGTAATCAACTGATCATCTAGCAAGCGTGCACGATATACTGAAATATAGTTAATCGGTTTATGCAAAATATCTTGCAATTGCTTTGTTGTCACCCGATTGGTTCCAGCTTTAATCATCGCATTAATAAAGTCACGATCGGTTTTAGAAATGTCCATATACATTCTTTCATAAGCATTTCTGAATAAATCTTTTTTAGTGGCCTCTATTGTCTGCTTTAAGACCTCCTCATCTAGCTGCAAAGACTCTTGACTAAAACGCCAGGCATAGTAACCAATAGTTTGAAAAGCATAAGCGTAGCCTTTTACCGCACGACTCATTTCATCTAATACCATGAAGTCAATTTCACGTTTACCTTTAGTAAATGCCTTCTCATAGCTAGCGGTTATTGTTTCCTCATCTAACGGAGATAAGTAAATCCGATTGCTACGCAATAAAAAAGTAAGAGTATTATCATTCTGTACTTCAGAAATTCTGCTTGGTAATCCTGTCATTAATAATGAAATATCATATTCATCACCAATTAAAGTTTGATATTCTGATCCAAAGGCTCGCACATCATCACTAATTTCAATTTCATCAATGCCAATCAAAATAGATTTGCCTTGCTTTTTTAAGCGACTCAATAAAATAGAAATATATTCATCATAATCAATTTGCTGAGATTCTTGTAATGCTTGCCAGGTAATACCATTTCCCATAATATTTAAGCTTTTAACATTCTTTAATAAATCAACTAATGAAATCCTTGCTGCTCGTTGAAGACCATGCATTAATTGGAATAATAGATTACCTTGCCCATTGCTTAAACGAATGAATATCCAATTGTCTAATTTCTCTAAAGACCTTTGAACATTTAAAAGAAAAACAGTTTTTCCCGATCCTCTCGTTCCATACACCAAAGACGTTTGATATTTAGCATTATGTGTTTGCAGTCCTGTCAAATAATCGGTTAATGCTTCTTGTTGATCAATGATAATTTTAGGAAAACGTCCAAAACTAGGCATAAACGGATTTAACATTTTTTCTTCCATAAGATTCCTTTTTATAGATTTTTTATAATCAAAATTTACGTTTTATAGAGTTTTTATAATTATTATCTTTTATTTTATACTTCTTTTATAATTAACTCAATTTCTCACTCTGGCCAAAACAGATCATCTAAAGTCTTATCTAGTGTCTGACAAATTTTAATACACAAATTAACCGATGGATTGTAATTACCTTTTTCAATCGCCGAGATTGTCTGTCTTGAAACATCAACTTTCTTAGCTAATTGTTCCTGTGACCCATCCTTATCAGCTACCAATCAAAAAAGCCCGAAATTGTACCGCACTACAAACTTCGGGCTTTTTTTATTAAGCTTTTTTCTTATTAATCAAACAATAAACGAAAGAAACAATCGCTTCAGCTAGCATTGTTCCTGCCATCCAGTCCATTGCCGGCATCATTTTTCCGCTAAAGGTAAAATACGCGGTAATTAAGTAACAAATTAACCACAAAATCTTCAAAAAAATACTTTGCATTAAATTCACCTTAAGCTTTTTCAATCTTACCTGCAGCAATTGGCAAAGTTGTATGCGCATCATAGCTCATTACGCAACCACCAACGGTGTCAGGCAATTCAAGATCCTTTGGTACACCATGTACATAAACTACACGTTTATCTAATTGAAGATCTTCAGTGCCAAAGGCATCCTTGAACTTAGCTTGTAATTTTTCCAATGGAATATCAATTTCGTATTCGTAATGACCGTTTTCGTCTGCAACAGGATAACCATCGTGAGGGATGTTCATGTCTTGTGGCGCATCATCTAATGGCACCATGGTTGTACCTGATACTTCTTCAGTTTCTGGTAAATCAATGAAACCATCATGATTTTTATCCTGAGCCATAGTTGGAACATGAGCTTCCTTACCATCAGGAAAGCCGTGGAAGTGTTCCCAGTGTTCAATATTCTTAGGAGTATCGAACATTTCTACTTTGACATGAAGCTTGTCGCCATCTTCAGTAAATTCAGCGGTGCCATGAGCTTCGCAACCGATCTTATCTGCATTTAATGGGGTAATGTGTGCAATATATTTTTTCATCTTAATAATTCCTCTCTATACTATGATGTTTTCAAATTCATCATACAATCTTTGAGTAATAATTTGTTGTCTCAACACTTATCGTAATTAATTATAATTAAGAAGCTATTATGATAAAATTGATTTAAATCAAGAATTTTAGAAAAGATGATTTTTATGACAAAATATTCACCAATTGCTTGCTTAAGCAAAGCAGCCCTTTTTACTGATTTACCAATTGAATTAAAAGAAAAACTAGTAACCGTCTCCGAACACCAACAAAAATTTCCTAAAGGAAGTATCATTAGGCAACCTGACGACGGCAAAGATGGCATGATTGTCATCGATCAGGGAAAAGCAAAAGTCTACAATCTATCAAAAGATGGTAAAGAAGTTGTGCTAGGTATACTCCAAAAAGGTGATATCGAAGGCCAGCAACATTTATTCAAACAAAGCGAAAGTGAAAATTTTGTTGAAGCTGTGGAGGACACCTGGGTATGCTCAATTAATCGTGCTGATTTTCAAAACCTTTTGCAAAAAACACCGGATTTATCATTGAAGCTTTTAAATAATTTTGGTGAAAAATTAGTGGCAATTGAACACAATTCAGTGCTTAGAAATACTTTAGATGCCAAAGAACGGATATTGGCTTACCTAAATGACTTGGCCAATGAACAAGGTAAAAATGAAGTCAAATTAGAACTGAAGAAAAAGGACTTAGCCAGCTATTTGGGAATTACGCCGGAGACATTTAGCCGTAAGTTAAAAGAACTAGAAAAAGATGGCAAAATTGAAGTACATGGACGCTGGATTAAGATGGAAAGATGAATTATGTAAAAAATAAAGCCCAGCAGATGCTGAGCTTATTTATTTTATTGCAAACCAAAAATTAATAGATTAGTTCCACCCACGTTCATTGAACCATCTTTTTTAATTGTTTCAATGAACGTAAAACAAACTTTCTTTGATTACCATGCAACTTCTTAGCAGCCTTCATAGCAGCATTAAAGTCACGCTTGTTGTTTACTTTCTTAAGACTAGTATTCAATCTATTAGCAATTCTCATAAGTGGCTTTTTCACATTCTTCATTGCTTTACTATTTAAGTAATAGTATTGCAAACCAGATTGAGTAGTCCAACTAGAATATTTCTTATCCTTAGAAGCAACCAAATATACTGGTGCACCAGCACCGCGGCCCTTAACGTTAAGAACTTTTTCTATTCTAAACTTAACTTTTTGAACCTTAAATTCACACTATTTTGACATCATATTTACAAAAAAATAAAGCTCAACAAAGGTTGAGCCATGCTTTGATCAATAATTAAGATATTCCACTTCTAATTATAAGCTAAAAATCAGCTAAACATACATATTAGTTAATTACAATTAAATCTCACTTCTCACTCACATAAACCTGATGACTTCGTGGAAACTCACGCTTAAAAGCCGCAGTGAAAGCATGCTTTGCTACATTATCAGCAATCGCAAATGTATTAACAGAATTCTCATATCCCTGCTCAGTTAATTTCATTTGCTCACCATCAACTTCAACTGTTAATGAACGATCTTTCTTCTTAGTAAGCAACACCACACGTTTTGATTCTTTGCTTTTCAATAGCTGTTTTATTAATGACTTTACTTGTTTAACTGGTATCTCACGCATAATTTTCACCCAGCAACACTTTTGCTCTTCTTAAAACCGGTAACTCTCTGTCCGCAATTAATTTACCAATTTTAGTTTCCGCACATTTTTGATATTCTTTTTCAGCATCCCGATAACTCAACCTTAAAGTCGACAAATGAAAATCTTCTATTTCATCCTTAGTTAAATGTTTTTCACCAAAAGAAGTGACTTTGCAAAGATAATAATTATTAATATTATGGCGATGAATCAAATTATAGTAGTCACTAACTATACCGATTTTATGCATAATCTCAACTTCAGCACCTAATTCTTCTTTAAGCTCTCGCTTTAGCGCCGTTTCTAAATCTTCACCAGCTTCAACGCCACCACCTGAAGTTTCAATTAGCGTTGCCTTACCAAAGTCGTCATCACGTTTAGCTCTAACAAAATAATAATTTTCCTGGTCATCAAACACGATAGCTCGCACTATTTTACGATCATGATCAATATATTCTAATGGCCATTCAGTGTCTTTCAATTGGAGGTTTAATTCTTTCATAACTTTTTCTTTCTAGAAAAAAATAAAACTCAGCCAAAGCTGAGTTTTATTTTAATTGATAATCAATGATTATTCTTCGTTCAATGATGAACGGTCGAATGAAGCATCCTTAAGTTCGTCATCGATAGTCTTAGTACCCATCCAAGAAATCATTTCCTTCATCTTGGCAGTAATTGCTTCTGCACCTGGCAATAACAACTTACGTGGGTCATAACCCTTAGCCTTCTTGTCAAGGTCCTTCTTGTCTTCGATGTACTTACGAGTAGCTTCTTGGAATGCTAATTGGAATTCAGTGTTGATGTTGATCTTAGCAATACCAAGTTGGATAGCCTTCTTAACTTGGTCTTCAGGAATACCTGAACCACCGTGAAGTACAAGTGGAGTGTCAGGAACAGCTTCAGCAATTTCCTTAAGACGGTCGAAGTTCAAGCCCTTCCAGTCTGCTGGGTAAACACCGTGGATGTTACCAATACCACAAGCAAGCTTGTCAACGCCAGCTGCAACGAACTTCTTAGCATCTTCAACAGAAGCTAATTCACCGCCGCCTTGGTTTTCACCAATCTTACCGATTTCAGCTTCAACTGAAATACCACGTTCATGAGCTAACTTGATGATTTCCTTAGTCTTAGCTAAGTTTTCATCAGTTGGAAGTGCGTGACCATCAAACATAACTGATGAGTAACCAAGAGCAATACATTCCTTAGCTGATTCAAAGTCACCGTGGTCCAAGTTCAAGATAACTGGAACTGAGATGTTCATTGAATCCATTTGGTCAGCTACCATGTCCTTAACGAACTTGTAACCACCCATGTACTTAGCAGCACCAGTTGATACTTGGATCAACAATGGAGTTCTAGTTTCTTCAGCAGCACGTAATTCTGCACGAGTCCATTCCAAGTTGTTAGTGTTGTAAGCACCTACAGCGTAATGGTTCTTACGAGCATCTTTAAAGATTTGATTACCGTTGTCAAAATAAGCCATTAAAAAATACCTCCTAAATATCTTACATGCATATTGTACCCTAATTCTGGGATTATGAACAATCTTTCACAAAATGTAAGCGTTATTTTTTAATTTTCATAATTTTTCAGTTACATTTCCTTAGGAGCATTGACACCCAAGAGTCTAAGTGCTTCAGTCAAAACGATTGAAGTAGCTTGAACTAAGGCAAGACGAGCACCAATCTTGTCATCTTTAGTTAAGATCTTCACGTTTGCATAGTACTTGTTAAATTTCTTAGCTAAATCAAGAGCAAACTTAGCAATTACAGATGGTTCGAACTTGTCAGCACTTCTTGCAATAATTCTTGGGAAGTCCGCTAAATCCTTAGCTACGGCAAATGCCCAGTCATCGTCTAAGGCAAAGGCTCCTTCGCTTGGCTTTTCACCCATTGCAGCGGCTTTACGCAAAACACTTTGTGCACGAGCATTAGTGTATTGAACATAAGGACCAGTATCACCTTCGAAACGGACAACTTCATCTAAATCGAAGTCAAAGTTGTCTAAACGATCATTCTTCAAATCGTGGAAAATAACTGCGCCGACACCTACGTCATGAGCAACTTGATCCTTATCAGCCAAATCTGGGTTCTTTTCTTCGATTTGCTTCTTAGCAAGAGAAACGGCATCCTTTAATACTTGATCAAGGAAGACAACGTTACCCTTTCTAGTAGATAACTTCTTACCACCTTGAGTGATCAAACCAAATGGAACATGGTGAATCTCATCTGACCAATCATAGCCCATCTTCTTAAGAACAGTCTTAAGTTCTACAAAGTGTTGAGCTTGTTCGTTACCAACAACGTAGATCATCTTAACGAAGTTGTATTCCTTCATTCTCCACTCAGCAGCTGCCAAGTCACGAGTTAAGTAAATTGAAGTACCATCTGACTTAACAATAATTGCTGGATTTTCATCAGGTCCCATGTCTACAACTTGTGCACCACGTGATTCGTGAAGTAAGCCTTTTTCCTTTAATTCATCGATTACTGGTTGCATCTTATCGTTGAAGAAAGCTTCACCGTTGTATGAATCAAAAGTTACGCCCAATTCCTTGTAGATGCGCTTGAAGTCTTCAAGAGAAACTTCACGGAACCATTTCCACAATTTAACTGCTTCTGGATCACCGTCTTCAAGCTTCTTGAACCATTCACGACCTTCATCATCAAGTTCAGGATTATCTTCAGCTTCTTTGTGGAAACGAACGTAGTAGTGGAAAAGATTCATAATTGGATCTTTCTTAACGTCTTCTTCATTACCCCAATGCTTATAAGCAGCAATCAACTTACCAAATTGAGTACCATAGTCACCAAGGTAGTTAATCTTAATTGGAGTGTAACCAACCTTTTCCATAGTCTTAGCAATTGAATTACCAATTACTGTTGAACGAAGGTGACCCATTGACATTGGCTTAGCAATGTTAGGTGAAGACATATCAATTGGTACATTACCTTCGCCTAATTTTTGATCACCGTAATGTTCTTTTTCAGATAAAACATCCTTCAAGGTTGAAGAAACAAGCTTTTCATGATCAATAGCAAAGTTTACGTAAGGTCCAACTGCTTTGATGCTAGCAAAATTGTCACTACTTAAGTTTTCTGCAATATCTTGTGCAATCATTGCAGGGTTCTTATGCAAAGTCTTAGCCAAAATAAATGCTGGGAAAGCATAATCACCCATCTTAGCATTTTTTGGACGTTCAATTAAGGCTGCAATTTTTTCTTTTGGTAAATCAACTTGGCTAGCAACTAAGTCAACAACTTCATTCTTAAAGTCCATATTTTCCTCTTTTCTAAACAAAAAAGCCTCTTCCTATTCTAGATAGAAAGAGACGAGCATTAACCCGCGGTACCACTCAAATTGATACAAAGTATCCGCTTATTTAAAATCATTATTAATTCAGTTAGACACGCCTTCATTATTTTTTATTGCCTATCTTTCACCAACATAGACTCGCTTAAATAAAGAAAATAACTACTACTTCTAACTTACTAGCAAAGATGATTATAACAGGAAAAGACGGCTCCTGCTACTGATTTGAGTAAAAAACTATCTTTGTTCAGCTAATAAAAATTTATAAAGTGGAATTACATTGATCGTTACATTATCTTGATGAATCGTTTCTTCTTGTTGCCAAGTAACTATACAAAAGTCAGTAACATTATTATCTACTTTTGCTAATGACAATAATGTCCTTATTTCTCTTTCTTTTGAAAAATTATTTAATTCCCACGCCACTTGAATTGCTGTCTTACGCTTATGTAAGTAAAAATCCGAGACTGTAAAATAGTTTATGTAAGGATGAACGATTCCTTAAATTTATTTCTTTAAACATTAGAAAAAGGAGTTCCTTTCTCGTATGATTGGTTTGAACAAAAAACACATACAGAAATGACCAGGACTTACCCTAAAGCTCATTTTCAACGCTGCCTGGTTCATGTCATGCGCAATATCTGTGCTAAAGTCCGGGTGGATGACCGCGAAAAGATCATGAACGAATTCAAGCAGATACATCAACAGACAAGCAAAAAAGAAGCTGCAGCTGTCTTGCACGAATTCTATGCCAAATGGAATAAAGCTTATAGCCATGTCATCAAAGGTTTGAAAGAAATTGAGCCCGATTTGCTGGTCTTCTACAATTATCCCAAACAAATCAGAGCTTCAATTTATTCAACCAACATGATTGAATCCTTTAACAACGTCATTAAGCGCAAGGCTAAGCCTAAAGCAGAATTTCTAACTGAACAGTCGCTTGATGCATTTATTGGCATCCAGGCAATGAGCTACAATGACCGCTATTTCAACCGAATTCATAAAGGCTTTGGTCAGGTTCAGGATACCTTAGAATCCTATTTTGATTAAATAAATGATTAAAAAATCAATTTACGAGAAAGAACTATTTACACAAAAGATTTGACAGTTTCTAAGTAAGCGTCAAATAAAATAGTGTACTTAAAAACCGTCCCAGTTACTGTTATACTGAGACGGTTATTTAAGTTCTTTTATTTA
>NZ_JAEHNT010000100.1:0-951 GCF_016742815.1 Lactobacillus sp. A27 | reverse complement strand
AGAAGCCTATCTTGATAACGGGACAGCTAGGTTTATTGATGCTAAACATATTAAATTGCCTAAGCTGGGAATTGTCCGCATTGCTGGTTTTAGAAAACTGATTAAAGAGCGCTTGCTTAAGCAGATTCCAACTAGAATTGGCACAGTCACGATAAAAAAGACCGCTGATGACCAGTTCTACCTGTCTATGCAGTTAGGCAGTGATACTGCTTTTGTTAAGGAATTACCTAAAACACAAAGTCAAATTGGCATTGACCTCAATTTAGATAACTTCCTAACAGCATCTAACGGAGCAATGGTCGCTAATCCACGATTTTATCGCAAAACCAAAAAGAAGCTGGCCCATGCCCAACGTGTCTTGTCTCGCAGGCAGCGCCGGGCAAAAAAAGAAGGACGCAATTTGTGGCTAGCAAAAAACTATCAAAAACAGCGTCTAATAGTCGCTAAACTGCACGATAAGATCAGAAGACAGCGTAATAACTTTTTACAAGTACTCTCAACTACACTAATCAAAAACCACGATTTAGTAGTTGCCGAGGAATTAAGAAACAGAAACCTGTTAAAGAATTATGCCTTGTCGCAATCAATTTCTGATGTCGGCTGGCGTAGTTTCCTGAATATGCTGGCTTATAAGGCAGATCTATATGGTAAAGAATTTCTAACAATTGATCCTAAATATACTACTCAACGCTGTCATGCTTGTGGTAGTATTATGGGCCAAAATGGTTATAAGAAATTAACCCTTAAGGATCGGGAGTGGACTTGTCCAATTTGTCGAATGCCCCATATTCGTGATTGGAATGCGGCAGTGAACATCTTAGAAAAAGGATTAAGCAAGTGGCAAAATCCTAAAATAAAAAAAGCAGCCTAGAAAGGCTGCAGTCCGTTAGCAACTCGCGGACTTAAAAGGCTTTGGTAATTAGACGACCTCTATCGGCAATAGTCAAAAGA
>NZ_JAEHNT010000099.1:0-310 GCF_016742815.1 Lactobacillus sp. A27 | reverse complement strand
TTAATCATATCCCAACTAGAATTGGCACAGTCACGATTAAAAAGACCGCTGACGAGCAATTCTACTTATCAATGCAATTAGGCAGCGATATTGCCTTTGTTAAAGCCTTGCCTAAGACGCAGAGTCAAATTGGCATTGACCTTAACCTTGATAATTTCTTAACAGCATCTAACGGAGCAATAGTTGCTAATCCACGATTTTATTGCAAAACCAAAAAGAAACTGGCTCATGCCCAACGTGTCTTGTCTCGCAGGCAGCACCGGGTTAAAAAAGAAGGGCGCAATTTGCGGCTAGCAAAAAACTATCAAAA
>NZ_JAEHNT010000098.1:0-879 GCF_016742815.1 Lactobacillus sp. A27 | reverse complement strand
TCGAGCTCTTCGTCATCTCTCAAGACGACTTTATTAATTTACCCTACTTTCTCTTTTTTGGCAAATCCCTCTTTTGTTCGAGTTATTCATGAAACACATGGATGTGTTGTAACCCAGCTTCTCTTTTATACTTTTCTTTTTAACAGCTTTTTATTTATTCTAGTCTTATATTATCGATTTAGCTTACAATTACCGAACTTTATTTGCAAAACACTTTTTCAATTTTTTGTCAAAATATTTAACACCACACTAAAATTGCAGCAGCATTGGCAAATAATATTTCAATTTCACGCTTTTATTTTCCTCACTACACTTATCGCCAAGTTTCCTCAGTACCTTGCATTACAACTAAGTAATTCAAAGATCTCAGTTAGAAAATTATGCAGA
The DNA here is from genome assembly GCF_016742815.1 of Lactobacillus sp. A27. Classification (NCBI taxonomy): domain Bacteria; kingdom Bacillati; phylum Bacillota; class Bacilli; order Lactobacillales; family Lactobacillaceae; genus Lactobacillus; species Lactobacillus sp. A27. The sequence goes on along the minus strand of NZ_JAEHNT010000098.1, from coordinate 492 downwards.
TAGACTTAGGCTCAATTATGATTAGCTTATTCGGTATCCGATATATTTATGTTCAATATGAATTTAAACGTATACAAAAATGTTAATAATCAACTCACTCAACCAGCAATCTTCAAGAAGATTCTTTTTTTTCTTATAAAGGTAAGCTTCGTACTAATTATCTAAATGCCAAATTTTTCATGCTTGATCAAAGCGGTTTAAGCAGATAATTCAGCTTAACCTTCCCTAAAACTTCTTAGTGACTCATTCATTACGACTAGCATCCTATCTCAGACAAAGCGGTCAGTACCCAATATTTACTCAAGTTGACCTCATTGGATTTTATTAAGATAAGATCTTAATAAGAAGGGGCAAGCAAAAAAGAGGAGACCAAGCGTTCATGATCTCCCCTTTTTTCATCTTTTCCTCTTAAACAAAAAAGAAGGAAGCTAGGCTTCCTTCTCTCTCCTTACTCCGGCTGTCAGACTCGAACTGACGACATCTTGATTAACA
>NZ_JAEHNT010000097.1:0-498 GCF_016742815.1 Lactobacillus sp. A27 | reverse complement strand
AAGCACCAATTTAACCAATTAAATGTTAAATCAGTGCTTTAAAAGTCTAATATTAATTGTCAATGTCTTAACTTAATGACATTGCATTAATAGAATGCCTGCTCTTTGTTACTTAAATAAATCAGTCAACTACCCTAGACTGAAGTCTAGGGCTTAGTGGATCGTTAGCTTGCGCCAACCAGAACACCAACTTGCTTAGATACGGACTTGACTTACCAGCAGTAATCTTTTGACTATTGCCGATAGAGGTCGTCTAATTACCAAAGCCTTTTGAGTCCGTGAGTTGCTAGCGGACTGCAGCCTTTCTAAGCTGCTTCTTTTATTTTAGGATTCTGCCACTTGCCTAATCCTTTTTCTAGAATATTCACTGCCGCATTCCAATCGCGAATATGGTGCGTCTGACAGATTGGGCAAGTCCATTCCCGATCCTTAAGGGTTAATTTCTTATAGCTATTTTGTCCCATAATACTGCCACATTGATGGCATCTTTGGGTGGTG
>NZ_JAEHNT010000096.1:0-243 GCF_016742815.1 Lactobacillus sp. A27 | reverse complement strand
GGCTTCGTCTGGTTCATCTGAGACGTCTTGATCAGCTTCAGGAGTTTCATCCGGTGTATCTTCTGTTTCTTCATCTAGATCATCATCGGCTGAAGCTTCATCCAGTTCATCTGAGACGTCTTGGTTATCTTCAGGAGTTTCATCCGGTGTATCTTCTGCTTCTTCATCTAGTTCATCATCGGCTGAAGCTTCATCCAGTTCATCTGAGACGTCTTGGTTATCTTCAGGAGTTTCATCCGGTGT
>NZ_JAEHNT010000095.1:0-2177 GCF_016742815.1 Lactobacillus sp. A27 | reverse complement strand
GACAAAGCATTATGAAAAAGAAGTCAAAGAAGCAGAAAGTGTATTAGAGGATAAAAAATTAACTGATAGTGAAATCTCACAAGAATTGATTTCCAAAGATAATCCAACTGAGAACGTTAAGCCATCTGAGATTGATTTCTTGCGTAAAAAGCCATCTTTAGCAACTCAAATTGATTTTACCTTGTTAGGTGACCTTGCTGGATTGTCCAAGGAAGCTAAGGAAGAAGCAGCCGCTGCAGTTGAATAATGTTAATGAAAATAAATTTAAGGAATCATTCATCCTTACACAAACTATTTTACAGTCTCAAAATTACAGTATAGGGAGGTCAAAATATCTATGTATGATTTAGAAAATAAGCAACATTTTAGTTTAAGAAAATTGTCAGTAGGTTTAGCCAGTGTGTTAATAGGTATCAGCTTTTTTAGTATCAGTCAGACGGTAAAAGCCGATACTGTAGCAGATCAACAGGCTTCAACTGTGACTAATAATGTGCAAAGCTCTGATACGCAGGAAAACGGAAATACTGTTGAATCAGGTTCTTCAAATGATAATCAAGTAAATAATGCTAAAAACAATGTAACACAAGTTCAAGATAAGACAGAAACTAAGTCAAAACAAGCTCAAACTGAAAATATTCAGCAAGATTCTGTTCCCAAAACTCAAGAAGCAAATGATAGCAAAGATTTAGGCGCCGAGAAGGGTATCGTAAAGACAAGTTCATTGCAAGAGCACGATAACCAATCAAATCAAGTTGCAGAAACGAGTACGCAACATGGCACTTTGGAAAGTGGTCAAAAGACACAATCTTTTAATTTGTCACAAAATAGCCCAAAACTTGCTAAAAAAGCGCTAACTACTAATTTGATTGCAACCCCACCTATGGTAAATGGCGGTTTTGATGAAGCTACTTGGGGTAAACTCGATGTGAATAATTGGCAAGGACAAGCGGAAAATGGCGTTTATCAGTTAACCGGTTATACTGGCGACCCGCTTCATATCATTGTTCCAAATGCAGCCGACTTTGAACAAGCTGGCAAAAGTACTAACGGCTTGCAAGTTGGTATTACTCGTGACACTGTACATTCACTTCTTTTAAATAAGGTACAAACAATCGCTTTCAGCAAAACAAATAATCAAAAAGTAAAAGCTATTGGAACAGATTGGTCACGTGCATTTTCATATTATAGATCGTCCTTAAGTAAATTTGATGGTTCTAACTTGGACGTAAGTAGCGTCACTGACATGCATGGCATGTTTTTTGGCAACAAAATCAGCAATTTAACTGGGCTGGCTAAGTGGGACACTAGTAAAGTCACTAACATGAGTGGCATGTTTTTTGGCAACAAAATCAGCAATTTAACTGGGCTGGCTAAGTGGGACACTAGTAAAGTCACTGACATGAGTTACATGTTTGGTAGCACTTCAATCCGTGATTTAACTCCGTTGGCTAATTGGAACACTAGTAACGTCACTAACATGAGTGGCATGTTTGCTAGAAACCCTGATTTAATTGACTTAAAACCTATTGCTAACTGGAATATAAGCAACGTTGAAGTTAGTTTTAATCTTTTTGCAGGTGATTCCAAACTCAATTTAATGAATATTAATAATACCTCGCTTATGCAAGGCTTCTTAAAAACACCTCATGCATTGCAAGGCTCGACTTTTATCACAAATAATGTGGATCTCGCAAACGCTGTCGTAGGCAAGGAAGCCTCAAAGTTACCTATTTCTACTAATACAGCTACGCGCACAATTACATTTTATATTCCTAATGCTAAACTCCAAAAAATTACTCAAACTATAAATTATAAAACTATTGCACCCGTTCAGATTGACTACCCCATCTACTCAATTGGCGGTGGCGGATTCTCCAGCGGTGCTGGTAGCTCTGTGGTAGTCGGTGGCCACGGCTCATCTAGTGGTGGCTTTCACTATACGCTCGGTGGTGGCGGATTCTCCAGCGGTGCTGGTAGCTCTGTGGTAGTCGGTGGCCACGGCTCATCTAGTGGTGGTAGATCATCTGGTGGTAGCGGATCATCTATTGGCGGCGGATCATTCAGTGGTACCGGTTCATCCAGTGGTGGCGGTAGCAATAATGCGGACGCACCTGTTCAGACTGGCTCTCATGGTCCCAAAATTGTCAAAACGTATCCTCGCAATAATGCGGACGCAC
>NZ_JAEHNT010000012.1:0-32306 GCF_016742815.1 Lactobacillus sp. A27 | reverse complement strand
AGGCTTATGCCTCTTTTTTTCTACCAAAAAATCCCATTGATAGAATATCATAGAAATCTATCAACAGGATTTATCATAGAGCCTATTAAATTTGCGTGGGACAGTGGTCCCTAGACACCCATTTTTTAATGAGTGTTTTTTCTTTTTACTCTTGAAGGTGACGTTACGTAAGGTAATATAATCTATGTGAATCAAAGTATTAAGTCGGAGGAATTATATGAAAGTTATCGTTACTGGAGGAGCCGGTTTTATCGGTTCTAACTTCATCTTCTATATGATGAAGAAGCATCCTGATTATGACATTATTTGTTTGGATAGTTTAACTTACGCAGGTAACTTGTCTACTTTAAAGAGCGTGATGGACAATCCTCACTTCAAGTTCGTTAAGTTAGACATCCGCGACCGTGATGGTGTTTACAAGTTATTCGAAGAAGAAAAGCCAGATGTAATTGTTAACTTCGCTGCAGAAAGCCACGTTGACCGTTCAATTGAAAATCCAGAAATTTTCCTTGAAACTAACATTATTGGTACTTCAGTCTTGATGGATGCGTGTCGCAAATACGGCATCAAACGTTTCCACCAAGTATCAACTGACGAAGTTTACGGTGATTTGCCACTTGATCGTCCAGATCTTTTCTTCCACGAAGACACACCACTTCACACTTCAAGTCCATACTCATCAAGTAAGGCTAGTGCCGATTTGCTTGTCGGTGCGTACGGCAGAACCTATGGCTTGCCAGTAACTATTTCACGTTGTTCTAACAACTATGGACCATATCAATTCCCAGAAAAATTGATTCCATTGATGATCCAAAGAGCTTTGAACAACGAAAAGCTTCCAGTTTACGGCGACGGTGAAAACGTCCGTGACTGGTTATACGTTGAAGACCACTGCAAGGCTATCGATCTTATTTTGGAAGAGGGTAAGTCAGGCGAAATCTACAACATCGGTGGTCACAACGAAATGCATAACATCGACATCGTTAAGCTCATCTGTGATTACTTGGATAAGCCATACTCATTGATTGAACACGTCACTGACCGTAAGGGTCACGACCGTCGTTACGCGATCGATCCAGATAAGATCCACAAGGAACTTGGCTGGCTTCCAGAAACTATGTTCAAAGATGGTATCAAGAAGACTATTCAATGGTATCTCGACAACAAAGAATGGTGGGAAAACATCATCTCTGGCGACTACCAAAACTACTACGAAGAAATGTATGGTAACAGAAAGGTTTTAGACAAGGACTAAACTTATGAAGGGCATTATTTTAGCGGGTGGTTCAGGCACTCGTCTTTATCCATTAACTTTAGTAACCAGTAAGCAATTATTGCCTGTCTATGATAAGCCAATGATCTATTACCCTCTATCAACCTTGATGCTTGCAGGAATTAAGGATATTTTGATCATTTCTACTCCAGCAGACACAACACGTTTTGAAAAGTTGCTTGGCGATGGTTCCCAATTTGGCATTAAGTTGTCATACAAGGTGCAACCTAGTCCAGATGGTTTGGCTCAAGCCTTTACTTTGGGCAAGGACTTCATCAATGGTGAACCTTGTGCCATGATTTTGGGCGACAACATTTTCTACGGCAACGGTTTTACCAAGTTGCTTAAGCAAGCAGCAGCTGATGCTCGGAATGGCAAGGCTACAGTCTTTGGCTACTATGTCAACGATCCAGAACGTTTCGGTGTCGTTGATTTTGACAAGGATGGCAAGGCAATCTCAATCGAAGAAAAGCCAGAGCATCCTAAGAGCAATTACGCAGTTACTGGCCTTTACTTCTACCCAGCTGGTGTTAGTGAAAAGGCCGCTCAAGTTAAGCCAAGTGCACGTGGCGAAGTTGAAATTACCAGTTTGAACGACATGTATTTGCAAGAAGGTAACTTGGACGTGCAACTGCTCGGCCGTGGTTATGCTTGGCTCGATACTGGCACAATGCAAAGCTTGGTAGATGCAAGTAACTTCGTTAAGATGACTGAAGAACGTCAAAGTGTAGCAATTTCAGCTCCTGAAGAAATTGCATATATCCACCAGTGGGTTGATAAGGATCAATTGCTTGAAGCTGCAAAGCACTATGGCAAGAGTCCATATGGAAAACACTTGAAGTCAGTTGCAGAAGGTAAATTACGTTATTAATTTTTAATAAGGGAGAAAAATAATGGGACAAATTAAAGTTGAAAAGAATGTCGGCGGTATTGAAGGTTTAGCTGTTATCACCCCAACTGTTCATGGGGATGATCGTGGTTACTTCATGGAAACTTTTAACCAAAGAGACATGATGGATGCGGGATTTAGTATTAACTTTGTTCAAGACAACCAATCAAGTTCAACTAAGGGTGTTCTTCGTGGTTTACACTTCCAAAAGCATTACCCACAAGTTAAGTTAGTTCGTGCTGTACGTGGTAGCGTATTTGACGTGGCCGTTGACCTTAGAAGTGAATCAAAGACTTACGGCAAGTGGTACGGTGTTGAATTAACTGCAGAAAACAAGAAGCAATTCTTGATCCCACAAGGTTTTGCACATGGCTTTCTTGTATTGAGTGATGTTGCTGAATTCTGCTATAAGGTTAACGACTTCTGGCACCCAAACGATGAAGGTGGTATGGCTTGGAACGATCCTGAAATTGGTATCAAGTGGCCACATCTTAAGGGTGACTATCCAGGTAGCGCAGATGCTAGTGGTTACACTTTAGACGATGGTACTAAGTTGAACATGGCAGAACGTGACCAAGAATGGAAAGGTTTGAAAGATACCTTTAAGTTTTAATTAGTGAGGTAGTTTAATGAAAGTTTTTGTAACTGGAGTTAATGGTCAACTGGGCCATGACGTGATGAATGAATTGGCTAAGCGTGGCTATGAAGGCGTTGGCTCAGACCTTGCTCCTGAATACAGTGGCGTTGAAGACGGCAGTGCTGTTACCAAGATGCCATACGTTTCTTTAGACATCACCGATGCAGATGCAGTTGATAAGGTAATCACTGAAGTAAATCCAGATGTGATTGTTCACTGTGCTGCTTGGACTGCTGTTGATATGGCTGAAGATGATGACAAGGTTGAAGCTGTCCGGATGGTTAACGTTGGCGGTACGCAAAACATTGCTAATGTTGCCAAGAAGTTAGACGTACCAATGGTTTACCTTTCAACCGATTATGTATTTGACGGTCAAGGCACCAAGCCATGGGAACCTGACTTCAAGGGTTACAAGCCATTGAACGTTTATGGTGAAACTAAGTTAGGCGGCGAAAAGGCTGTTGCCGATACTTTGGACAAATACTTTATCGTGCGTATCGCTTGGGTATTCGGTGTTAACGGTCATAACTTTATCAAGACTATGCTCAAGGTTGGTTCTAACCACGATGAAGTTAAGGTTGTTGATGATCAAATCGGTACGCCAACTTACACCTTTGACTTGGCTCGTCTGCTTGTAGATATGATCGAGACTGATAAGTACGGTTATTACCACGCAACCAATTCTGAATTACCAGCAACCGAAAGCGGTTATGATGAAAATGGTACTAAGACCGGCTACATTTCTTGGTACGACTTTACCAAGGAAATCTACCGTCAAGCTGGTTACGACACCAAGGTAACGCCAGTTACCACTGCCGAATATGGTTTGTCCAAAGCAGTTCGTCCATTCAACTCACGTTTAGATAAGAGCAAGTTGGTGAAGAATGGTTTTAAGCCATTACCAACTTGGCCTGACGCAGTTCATTGCTACTTAGAGATCTTAAAGAAGCAAGGTTTCTTTGATGAGTTGGGTAAGTAATTGGATAGATGAAGGAAGCATCCCTTTTGGGGATGCTTTTTTGATACATAAAAATATATGATATTGATATAATTAAATTGCTATAAATGTTGTAAAACTCCGTTAATCTCTGAGTGAGGTTAATGGGGTTTTTTAGTGACAAAGATATATAGAGCGAAAAATGGAAGATACTACAAACTATTTATTTCATATTTCTAAAAAGGTTTGGAAGGATACATGTAACATGTATTTTAAGATTAGTTCGGGATCATTAAGAAATTACTTACAATTTTATCCATTTTCTAAAATGACTTGGAATGATAAGCAATATCTCATGAATGATAAATTCTATAGTAAATATATAAAAAATGGAGCAATAGTACAATTTACTGATGTTATGAGGATTACAGATAACTATCTTTTAAAAAAGGATGGTAGTTTTCGGGATGCAACACTATTATCACCAATATTATTCTTAGTTCTTCAAGCTATAGGAAAAGAAATTTCGTTGAAATATCAAAATACTAGGAGTACTCAGATTGCAACTTATTATTCAGGTAATTATAGTTCAATGAATGCCAAATATAGTAAAGAATATAGTTATTTTTATCGTGAATGTAAAAGATGTGCGACAAAATATGATTATTTCATAAAAACAGACATTTCTAGTTTTTTTGTTAATATTAACGTTGATAAATTGATAGAAAAAATAAAAGTGAATTGTAATGATAGTGTTCAATTAAATCAACTAAAAATATATAAAGAATTTTTACAATATTGTGGAAAGGGAAGATTTCCATTAGTTGAAAATAGTATTGCAAGTTCCTATTTGGCAACAGTCGTTTATTTAAATGATAGTGATAATAGACTTGTAGATTATTTAACTAACAATTTAAATATTGCAGATTTTAAAATAGTACGATATGTTGATGATTTATATATTTTTTCAAATGAATTTGATATAAGAAGCTTTCATAAAATTAGAAATAAATATTCTTCATATTTAAAGAAAGAGGATTTAGCAATAAATAGTGAGAAAACTAAATTTTTGCGATCAGATGAATTAGAAAATGAAATTAAAACCTCTTTTTATGGTGAAGATCAAATTGAAATTGTTGATGATTCTGATTTGAACTTAAATAATATTGGAGACAGATTTCTTCAATTTTTAAAATCTTTGAATGATCTTTTAGCTGATAATGAATTAGATTATAAAGAATATAAAAAGATAATTGATAGTTCATTTAAAAGTGATAGTAATTTAGTTCCAGATGAGTTGTTTAATAAAATAATTTACGATAAAAAGATAAATTCAGGGGCAACTTCTGTATATCAAGATCCCTATATATTAAGTGAACTTTCAAAGTTGATAGCATATGATGACTTCTTTTGGGTAGATCCCAAAAGATTATTCATTATGTTCTTGAATACTAAGGACGGTAAACTAATAAAGCCTATTTTAAGTATGTTAGGGAAGAAAAAAGCTGAAGAATGGACATTTTATGATTTAGTTATGGCAATAACTTATTTGACTCATAGAAGAACCTCGTTTAGAAACTTTTACTCACATATTTACAATATTGATCATAATTTGGCTACCTACTTAGATTATGATTATACTGGTAATTTTAAATCTCAGTTTGAAAGTGTTGCTATAAATAATTTAATTACAGTTACTGACGCCGATATTACTTCAGGTTGGATCTCCTACTATTTGTATTTTGAATCGATAATAGAATATTCTAAGAACAACATACTAACAAGTTATGCATTTTTTAAAAATTATTTTGATAGAACAACTGCAAATATTGATTTCTATTTTGATGAGAATAAAAGAAAAAGAACGAAGAGGAGAGGAAGAAAAGGAAAAGGATCTATTTATAGTGGGTATTATAAGAAACAGCAACTGCAAAAAGTTTATCGTATTTTGAATAAGCAAAATGAAACAGATGAGATAATCTCAAAGGCGAATGACCTAAGAAACGATAATCCACTTTCTCATGCAGCAGCTCAGTTATTGCTTGATATTGATAATCCAAGTGAACCCAAAACGGAAGAGCTAATTGCTACCATGCGATCATTGTTTAAATTATTAGTGGAGTTATGCAACTATTACATAAATAAGCGGTATAACTGAAAAATATTGAGTATAGAAGGTGATTAGGGAAGAATGATTAAAATTTTTGAAGGCTATGCTTTTGTTCAAGTTAATACCTTTGGTGTTATTCAACAAATAAATAAAGAAAAGTTCGAAAACTATAGCAAATTATTAAAAATCTTTTTACCAATCCAAGATTTGTATCGAGCATATCGAAATGTAAATTTACAATTTTCTTTATTACAAGACCTAACAGCACAATATGATGCTGGAAAAATAGATCCTAACACTGTTTTTAATTTAACAGAAAGCAGTATAACAGCTTACATACTTATGCATAGGATGTTTGTGGATAATTGTAAAAGCTTTCAGCGAAATTATAAAAATGCCAATATTTCTGATTTAATTATCGATTTACAAAATAAAAATACGGAAAAGAATATGAAAGTTCTTCGAGATTATGCTATGCATACCAGTATTCCAATGTCAGGAGTGAAAATGCATACGGATATGAGTAATGAAGCTGATCCCAAGCAAAGATTTCACTCTACTCTTCGTGTAAAAATTAATGCTGACGAAATGGATACTCATGGTTTAAGTCGCCAGGATAGGGAGAGAATTAATGAGTGGGGACATGAACTAGATATAACAGCAGAGATAAAAACTGCATGGAACAATTTAAAAGACTTTGCTAAAAAAGTATTTAAAAATTACTTGGACACATATGTTGATGAGAACTTACGTAAAGTAGTAATTTCTGATAAGAAATTATGGCAGGATAGACTAATACCTTTAAAAACTATAGGGATTACATATCAACCTAAAAATAGTATTCCTCGGGATACTGTTTTTATGGATTATGATGCACTGGCATATTGTATTAATTGTATATTAGATGAGTAGCGTTGTATTGGTGCCTTGCCCATTAAACAAGTAATTGAAACTCCCAGATCTGATTAAAGCAAGGTAAATACTGTTTTTGTATTAAATATAGATTCCTTTAAGGAGTTTAAGAAGGAATTTGCTAAAGCAAATATCGCCGATTCATACTGGGAAGATCCCAATAATTCATCATTCATGAAGCATGCTAATGCATACGTAGCACAGCTTGTTGCTCTTTATCGATTGGCTTTGGCCGAATACATCAAGGCTAATAAGGATACTCTTGATGAAATACAAGCGAAAATGAAAGATACGGTATTACGCAACGCTATTGTGTGGAGTAATACTTCACTTCAAGATGTACCAAATGCTATAAAGCAGAATAACTTCACGCTGCATCCCATAGTAACGCTGCCAGATCTATAGGACACTGGCGGCAGAAATTATGTATAATAATATGTAAGGAATCAGCGCTAATGACGTTGATCAACAAGGCTTCGTGCTAAGTTGATTCAGGTTTTAAGCATCATGCACTTATGTGTGTGATGCTTTTCTCATTTTTAATGGGACATTGGAGAAAGAGGAGATAGTCAAAATTGAACGATAATGAAAAATTCTAGCTTTGTTGATGTGAGACTAAAATTTTTTTGTTGCTATGAATCGCATAATGTTTATTGGTATAATTTATGTGTTTGTTAAGGTGTAGATAGTGTAAGTGGCTCCGGCAATCTCTTTGATTGAGGTTGGTGGGGCTTTTTTGTGATGTGGGTATAGATTAATTTTGGAGGATTATAATGTCGGCTATTAGATTGTTTGTAATCGGATTATTAGTAATTTTACTTCTATGTATCGGTGGTATTTTTTCGTTTTATTATGCAAACGATAAATATCGAAAGCTCTTAATAATCTCAATTAAAGATATATGTGAAGTGTCAGCAATTCCGCTGTGTTTAGAAATAGTTGATAATAGTTCGAAAATAGAATTTATATTTGTACTAATAAATATTATATTTGTTTATATTTATATGGATTATGAAAATGATAAATTAAATGAATCTAAAAAGTTTGCAGATAGTTTGCACTTTTCAAATCCAACTTTATCAATTCCTAAGACTATTTTTTTGGTAATACTGGGTATAGTAACATTAGCTAATTTAATTTATTTTATTTTTTGGTATTGATAGTATAGATAATTAATTCTATTAGAATAGTTTAGAAATTTATGTCCATGTCAAAATAAAATTAACGAAAAATAGTATAGAATAAAGATAATTAATAAATATATGGAGTAATTTGGTAATGAGTAATGATGGTGGAATAAAGGCCCAGTATGGTTTTTATTTTCAGAAATTAGTCTTTATTTGGTATATGTTATCAAACGTAAGCAGAACAAATAACTTTGTTTATGAAGGAAAAGAAGATATAGATATTGATGAAAATGATGAAGATACTAATTTAGTATCTTTTAAAAATGAAAATTTAGAAGATATTCAAGTTAAAAGTGGTAAAGTAACACGATTAATTTGGGCTAAAGTTGTTGAAAATTGGATGGTTTTAGAGGATCAAAATCGAAAAACACTTGTAGCGGAAAATGATTTTGAATATGAAATAAATAGTGATGAAACAATAAATTATATTCTTAAAAATATAAAAGAAGGCAAACAAAAGAAAAAAACAGCCATATCTCGACAGGCCTATGATAATTTAAATAACAAGTTTGGTTATAACGAAGATCAATGGAAAAAACAAATTCAAAATACGGTAAATAATGCAAAGATTATAGTAAAAAGTTTAGATGAAGTTGAGAAAGAAATAGAAAACACTTATAAAGCAGACTATTGCTCAGATATTTGTACATATGAAGAAGCTAAAAATTTAAGAGTAGATTCATTTAAAAAAGAATGTATAAATCGAATAGAGAAATTTATGGGGAAGAAAAGACCTGCGGTATTTAAATATAATGATGTTACAGCTATAACATTAATGGTAAACGATAATATTTCTGATCATAAATACCAAGTTAATGTTGAAGAATTAACACCCAACAAAAGAAAAACAGCTAATCAGCTATTAAGTAAAGAACGATTAAGAGAAATAACTCAATTGAAAGCAGTTAACCCTGACCCTAACTTTATTGTACGAGAGCTAGTAAGAGAAGTGTTCTATAAAGATTTTAGAGAAGTATATGCAGATACAACTAAAAAAACAGAAATTGGAAATTTAGAATATGAAGCCTTTTCTAATTATGAAGATACTAAAGATGATTTAAAATTTGATGGAAAATATACATCACATAATTTATTTCTTAGAACTACCCAAAAAAATCTAATGACATCACAACTTTTTCCAGGAGGTCCTATATATAATCATGGCTGTTATGTGTATATGACAGGACAGAATATTAATAAAGATATTCGAATTTCTTGGAAAGAAGATTAATATGGAGCCAAGTTTAATATTACAGGCTGAATATGCATCTATAATTATTAGTTTGATAAAAAGACCATATCGGGTAAACTCAATAACTAAATTGATATTTATGTCTTTTGGTGTAAAACATGCATCAATTAGAAAATATAGTAATCGAAAGATGGATTTTATTAAAACTTTTTTATCATCTTTAAGTATAAAATTAACTTCGCATCCTGAAGAACTAAAAGCAATATTAGATGTGATCTATATCCTAGAAACTGAAGGATGGATAAGTGTTGAAGGTGATACTATTAAAGTTAAAAAACAGCTTCCAGATAATGCTAGTAAGAATAAATTTTTGATTAACATTGAAAAGAAAACAATAAATCACTTAGCAGAGATTAGTAATTTAAATACTAAGTCATTTTTAGAGGAAGTATTGCAGTATGTTTAGGATTCGTAAATTGCAATTATGGGATGAAGATCAAGTAAAAGAATATGAGCTTAGTGATATTACATATATATATGGGCCAAATTCAGTAGGTAAGACTTTGTTCGCGGAATGTATTGATTTTATTTTAGGTACTACAGACAAGGATCTACCAAATAAAGATGGGATGGAGAACATTACCGCGGTAGGAGCATATGTATCAAATAAGAATTTAAATTTATATATTAAACGTGATACTGATTCAAAGTTTTATTATAAACGTGCCGAAGGAGATATATATAATTTAGTTTCAAGGGAAAGTTATATTGAAGAAATAAGTAAAATTATTCTACCCCAAGTGGGAGATAACAAGCAGCTAAAGGTATATCAAAATGTTTTTGAAGAAAGTCCTACTTTTAGAGCTTTTACGTTTTTGAATTTTATATCTGAAAGTCATCAAGGAGACTTAGGACAAATTTTTACTAAAGGTGATGAAATAAAAAACGTAATCAGGATTAGAAAAATAATGACGTTCTTTTTTAACTACAAAAATATTGAGGAAATTTCTAAGAAACAAGAAGAATTGAATCAAAATCAAAAAGAATATGATTTGCTTTCTAAAAAACAGGCTCAATACCAATATCTTTTGAATAAAATTAAAATTGGATTTCAAAATTTAAATTTAGAGTTTACAGGAAACATTGATTTAGATAAAAATACGTTGCAAGCATATAAAAATGATTTTAATCGTAAACAGCCTAAAAACTCCGGTGATTTAATCTACTTATCACGAGCATCATTCTCATTAGCAGAAGAACTAAAGCAATATGATTTTTTGCTTCAGCAATCAAAAAAAGCAAAAAGTCGAAAAAACAATGATGAAGCTTTACTCAAATTGCTAGAGGCACTTATTATTGAAAACCCTAAAAATTCAAAATATTTAAAATCTGTTCAAGCTGAAATAAAGAGCATACAAAAAGAAAAAGCTATATTGTCTTTGGCCAATTATGATATTGCTATTCAAAAAATTCAAAAAGAAAAAAGAAAGATTGATTCCCAAATAAAAACAATAAAATCATCAACTCATGACTTAGATTTTGATAAAGCAAATCAACAAATATTAATCTTAGAACAAATTCTAGCAGATTTTGTAGATTTTACAGATTCTAATAGGGTATTAGAATTAGAAGAAAAGAATAAACAAATAAAAAAAGAAATTCGTGATTTACAAGAACATTTCGATAGAGAAAGCTTGGATAAGTTTAATCAGATTTTATTAAATATGTATTTTGATGAAGAAGTTGAAAAAAATGTAAATTATGTTAAAGAGGATAGAGAAGCTGATGGATTTGCTTTCTCTTTTAATCCGTTAAGGCAACGTTTAACCGTTAAAAGAAATGATAAAGTAGATCCAAATCAGGAAAAAGTTCAAATTTCTTTTATTCCCGGAAGTTTAGCTAGACGTACACATATGCAAATACTAGTTTATTTATTAATGCTTAAATATGTAATAGACAATTTTGAAAGTATGCGAGTATTGCCACTGTTAGTAATTGATTCTGCGGATCAAGCATTTCAAATGCATAATTTTAAATTTATTTATCCTGAAATTACTAAATATGCTCAAGAAGCAGGTATCCAATTAATATTTATTTCTAAGGAAATACCTAACAATGTACATGAAAATATTAGTATAAAGGAAGGATTTAATCCTTTTCATGATAAATAATATGTAAGATTTCGAAACATATTTAAAATTTTTCACTAACCTCCCTAACATGTGCAAATATGACTTTAATAAAAAGCTATATTTTTAGTATTATTAAGGTGAACGTGTATTATGGGGGGTTAAATCATAAAGATTATAAAAGCAATTATTCCTGCTGCGGGGCTCGGAACCCGATTTTTGCCTGCGACTAAGGCATTGCCTAAAGAAATGCTACCAATTGTTGATAAACCAACGATTCAATTCATCGTCGAAGAAGCAAAGGCTGCAGGGATTGAAGACATTTTAATCGTAACCGGCAAGAACAAGCGAGCAATTGAGAACCATTTTGACTCAAACCCAGAGCTTGAACAAGACTTAGAAGCAACCGGCAAGACGCAGTTATTGAAATTGACGCAAGACATCACCAACTTGGGGATCAACTTGTACTACACTCGTCAGCCGCATCCCGCCGGCTTAGGCGATGCCATCTACCGCGCACGCAGTTTCGTCGGTGAAGAACCTTTTGTCGTTATGCTCGGCGACGACTTGATGCGCGACAAGGTAACGCTGACCAAGCAGCTGATCGATGAGTACGACAAGACGCACGCCTCAACGATTGCCGTGATGAAGGTGCCACACGAGGAAGTATCCAAGTATGGTGTGATTGATCCTGGCGACATGCTGGATAAGGATCTTTACAACGTTAATAAGTTCGTCGAAAAGCCTGCCGTAGATAAGGCGCCAAGTGACTTCGCCATCATCGGTCGTTATTTGCTTACACCTGAGATTTTTGACATTCTTGAAAATCAAAAGCCAGGTCGCAGTGGCGAGATTCAATTGACCGACGCCATCGATACTTTGAACCAGACGCAACGCGTATTTGCCCACGTGTACAAGGGCCAACGCTTCGATGTCGGCAACAAGGAAGGCTACCTCGAAACCTCGATCCAATATGGTTTGCGCCACCCCGAAACGCACGACGCTTTGAGAAAGTATATTATTGAGCTCGCGCATGAGTTGGAGAAGAAGTAATAATATAGAAGAAATTAGCACTAGTTTTTGAGGCTGGTGCTTTTTTATGTGGGAATGCATGGAATTTTTCTTGTTTTGGCAAGGTCGATCAGGTTTATACTGAAGATATGTAGTAATAAGGAGAAAAATATGAAGATCAAAGAATTTTGCTTTTTTAGCAGGGATATTGTTGGCTGTTTCCGCAATTTGGGTAACTAATCAACCCGAGCAAGTTAGCGCATCTGTTTTTCAAAAGACCACAGTGCCTAAGAAGTTCCGCGGCACTTGGTATTACTATGTTGGTAATGGAAAAGTTGAGGCCTTCAAGATTACGCGTACCAAGATTAATTTATCCGGCT
Organism: Lactobacillus sp. A27; assembly: GCF_016742815.1. Classification (NCBI taxonomy): domain Bacteria; kingdom Bacillati; phylum Bacillota; class Bacilli; order Lactobacillales; family Lactobacillaceae; genus Lactobacillus; species Lactobacillus sp. A27. Next base: position 19,649 of record NZ_JAEHNT010000012.1, on the reverse strand, counting down.
ATGCTGATGGCGGTAAGGCGAGAACTTACAAATTTACTAAACGGGCATATAATGCCAAGGTCAGTTCAACGGTTTCCAGCTCACACCAGTTGATTAGCAGCAAGGGTAATAGAATACGAATGAGCTATCCATGCAGTGAAACAACAGCTGCGTATGTCACTAATAACCGTAAAAAGCTCTATGTATTTGTCACTACTTGGCCGAACACGTATTATAAGAGCAAATCCGCAGCCAGAAAAAACTATAAAGCCGACAGAAGCATGAGCAGAAGAAATAAGCTTTCTAAGTTGGTTTGGGGTTAAGTAGAGGTTTTACAGTGGTTGTAGGACTGAGGAGTTGGATAGTCTGTTTGTCGAATATCTTGATAATTGTAAATAACGCATGTATACTATAGATACTTACAGATCAAGTTTAGAGGCACTAGGAGTAGGTTCTAAACTAAACAAAACCTTGATATAATATTTTTTACGAATATTGTTATCAAGGTTTTTGTTTTGGAGATAGATATGGAAAATAGTGACAGACCCTTTCATACTTTGGAAGAGCAAGTAAATCTTTTAAAAGGAAAAGGAATAATAATTCAAAATGAGGATTATACCAAAAATGAATTGATGAAACGAGGCTATTATAGCTTAATCAATGGTTATAAAAATCTTTTTCTTAAAAAGAATGAACATGGAGTGGCACTTATTCCTCATCAATATATTATTGGAATAAGATTTGAAGACTTTGTAAATCTTTATGAATTTGATAAGAAACTAAGAGCAATTTTATACAATGGATTACTATCATATGAAGCTAGTTTAGGTGCAGAATTAGCATACAGATTTTCTGAGTCTTTTCCAGAAAACTATTCATATTTAGATATTAATAATTTTAATCATGATGAGCATAATACTGTGCAGGTCTTGAAAACCACGAGCTCCTTAGCAAATAAAATAGAGCAGGAGAGTCGTAAAAGAGGAAATAATGCAATAAAACATTATTTAAATCATCACGATTGTATTCCTTTGTGGGTATTGACTGAATTTATGACATTTGGTGATTTGAATTATTTCTATTTAAATTGTAAAGAAGAAATAAGACAAAAAATATCACGAGATTTTACTCAAAGATATAAAATCACTTATAATTTGAGCCAAACAAATGCGATCATGCCAGAAATTATAGAACATATTAATCATATGGTTAATATGTTTAGAAATGCAGTTGCTCATAATGAAATAACATATTCCAAAGTTATAGATAGAGGCCCTAATATGCGGTCTATCAAGAACGTATTAGGACAGAGTGAGTTACCAATTCAAAGTCAACCAGGCGTATTTGAATTAATAATTAGTCTTCGATTAGTTCTTGATAGAACTGAGTATGTTACTATGAGTGATTCTATAAAGAAATTGTTAACCAATGCTAATAATCAATTTAATTCTCAAATAAATGAGAAAATTTTAAAGTGTATGCACTTTCCTGATGATTATGAGTATTGGATATAAACATAAATGCTAGAAATTAAAACTGATTCTCTGAAGACCGATGTTTTACACAACGTAATTACGTAGAAAAGGGCAAAGCATATGGAAGTATCTGATTATGATTGGAGATTATATAGAAGCTTGCTTCCCAAGTGGCAGGAAAGATATATGGCTAAACTCAACAAAGAATATATTGCTCTCTTAAGTGAAAATGATAATCCTTCGACTAATTTCTGGAAGTTGAAAAAAAGAATCCGTCAGGATGCTAAGTCGCCAGGTGTGGCTATTGATATTAGGCGCAGTGACTTTTTTGTGGAAATTCTAAGTCTAATGAACGCCGGTGTGATTAACAGGGAAGATTTAGCTGATTTTAGTAAGGAAGTAACGAACTGGATAGACCAGATTTTGGAGTGGAATGATTGAGAGTTGAATAGTCCCTTGACACTCATTTTGTTGATTAAAGACTTTAGGAAAAAAGGTATGGTTGTTAAAGGCGACACATTGGAAGGCCGATAGAAGCATGAGTAGGAGAAATCGGCTTTCTAAGTTGGTGTGGGAGTATTAAGAGCTGATAGAATGTGGAAATGGATCACTCTAGATTGATATTTACTAATAAAACCAGTAAAATATCATTAATCTAGTTCATTGATTGCTATGCGATCGTGGGGTATGCCTTCAGGTATATCCCATTTTTGTTTATAGGGATTTTGCTTTAATACCCGGTTTTTATTAAAATATAGAAAGATCAATCCCCTTGCTCTAATGGATACGTCCTATCGCAAGGGTTATTTTTTAACCATAGATAAAAAAGTTAATAGCATGAGGAACGGACGATGAATTCACTCGAATACAAAGGATACAGAGGAACGATTGAGAAGGAAAATGGCATTCTTTTCGGCCATGTTTTGGGCTTCAAGAATACAATTATTTCTTATGAAGGAAATAGTATTGATGAGTTAAAAGACGATTTTCAAAATGGTATCGATGATTACCTAGAAAATCGTCGTATTAATGGCGAAGAACCGGAAAAGGAAAATGATAAATTAGCTAAATCCGAATGGAACAATATTTTTTCCATGGAGTTAGCCTAATACAGGGGGCTAAGAATTAAACCCCTGTATAACTTTGCGTGGGACAGTGGTCCCTTGGCACTCATTTTTTGGTGAGTGTCTTTTTTGTTTTTGAAATCTAATTACAAGCGAACTTTCTATCTTATATGTAACAAAGTTTCACTATACAATAAGATAGCAATTGAAATCTTTTTATAAGAATCAGCTTATTTAACTTTACAAAGCACATGTATGATACTAATATTTAAGTATAGAAAGCGATTACATAAATCTTGCAAGGTCTATAAATGCTTTCAATAATGAAATATTGTTACTTTTTATAGATAGAGGATAACATCATGGAAGAGAGTAAATACCAACGCTTGAGTGATGAAATCTATGTTCAAATAGGTGGCATAGATAATGTTGAATCTCTTATTCACTGCATGACTCGGCTAAGAATTAAAATACGCGATGTGTCAAAAGTGAATATCGCTGCGTTAAAGAAAATCGATGGTGTTTTAGGTGTTGTAGAAGCTGACACTCTTGAGGTTGTTCTTGGCCCAGGTGTTAATACCAAAGTAGCCAAGATTATGAACGATGAAGCAGGAGTTAAGGAAGGCGAGAGCTTCCCAACGAATTCTTATCAAGCTAATAAGAGTGAGGTAGAAAGAAAAGCTGCCGAAGTTCACGCAGCTCATAAGGCTTCTCTTAAGAAGACTTGGTGGAGAGCTGCTTTACAGCATATTTCAGCAATTTTCGTTCCATTAATTCCAGCCTTCGTTGGTGCCGGTTTGATTTCTGGTGTGGCAGGTATTTTAAGAAACATGCTCACCGTAAAGATGTTGCCAGCTTCTTGGAACTTGGGTGTCACCGTCTTATCAATGATCGCAAGTGCGCTTTTTGCCTACTTGAACATTTATGTTGGTATTAATACTGCCAAGGAATTTGGCGCTACACCAGGCTTAGGTGGCATTATCGGTGGTATTGTTTACTTGCCAGGAATTGTCGCTCCGGTAACTATTCCTAACATTTTTGACGGCAAGCCATTGGCTGCTGGCCAAGGTGGTATTATCGGAGTCTTGCTAGGAGTATGGCTATTATCTTATGTTGAAAAATTCTTCCATAAGCATATAGCTGACTCAGTTGATATTATTTTTACACCATTCCTAACTATCCTAATAATGGGGTTATTCACAGTCTTCCTCATTATGCCATTAGCTGGCTGGTTCTCAAACTCACTAGTTGGTGCAATTAACTGGGTACTTAAAGTTGGTGGACCTGTTGCTGGCTTCATCCTCGGACTATTCTTCTTACCAATGGTAATGCTCGGTTTACACCAGATTTTGACACCAATTCACTTGGAAATGATTCAAAAGATGGGCTTTACCCCATTGCTTCCTATCTTAGCTATGGCCGGTGCTGGTCAAGTAGGTGCCGCTATTGCCTTGTGGGTAAGATGTCGTAAGAACAAGCAACTTGTTAACATGATTAAAGGTGCCTTACCTGTTGGTATTCTTGGTGTTGGTGAACCATTGATTTATGGTGTTACTTTGCCATTAGGTCGTCCATTCATCACTGCATGTATTGGTGGTGGTATCGGTGGTGCCGTAGTTGCTGCCTTTGGTCAAGTTGGCGCAATCGCTATCGGTCCTTCAGGTATTGCTTTGATTCCATTAATCGCTAATAACATGTGGTGGGCTTATGTCATTGGACTTTTGTCCGCATATGCTGGTGGTTTTATTGCTACTTACTTCTGGGGTGTTCCAAAGGAAGCTATGCTCCCAGATGGTCAAGAAAGTCCTGTAGTTGCTGAAAGAAGAACAGCCGAAGAAAAGGCTACTAACTTGGATATGAAAGCTTCCAACACAGCTCAAGTTTCTCAACCAGTTACTCAAGATATTGAAGCTCCAGTTTCTGGACAAATTGAAGGTTTGGAAAAAGTTAATGACCAAGTATTTTCACAAAAAATGCTCGGTGAAGGTTTTGCAATTGTCCCATCAAATGGTTCAATTGTTGCCCCAATAGACGGCAAGATAGTCAGCGTTATGTCTACTAAACATGCTTTGACTATGACTTCTGCTAAAGGCAATCTTGAAATTTTAATCCACCTTGGAATTGATACGGTAGAGTTAAAAGGTGAACCTTTTGACATTACTGTTAAAGAAGGCCAAGAAGTTAAAGGCGGTCAAAGTCTTGGAACAATGGATATTGATCAGATCAAGAAAGCAGGGAAAGACCCAGTTGTAATAATGACCGTAACTAACAAAGAAACTGTTAAGGACATGAAATTATTGCAGTCTGGAGAAGTTAAAGCAGGTGCTCCTGTTCTTGAAGTTACCAGTAAGTGAGGAAAGCAAAATGGCAATAAAAGATTTAACTACTGAGCAACGTAATCCTGCCTCCATGCATATTGACACTGTTTCTACTGCAGAAATGGTCAAAATTATGAATGAAGAGGATAAAAAAGTTGCCATCGCTGTTGGTACTCAAGATGCTCAGATAGCAAAAGCAATTGATGGAGCGGCTGAACGTTACAAAAAAGGCGGTCGCTTAGTTTATATCGGTGCCGGTACAAGTGGAAGATTAGGCGTCTTAGATGCAGCTGAATTGGTACCGACTTACGGAATTAAACCTGAAAGAGCCATTGGTTTAATTGCTGGTGGCCAAGGTGCAATGTACAAGGCCGTTGAAGGTGCTGAAGATGACACTGATTTAGGTGCAAAAGATCTGAAAAAGTTAAATCTGAATGAAAAAGACACGGTTTTAGGTATAGCTGCTAGCGGCCGTACTCCTTACGTAATTGGCGGCCTTGAGTATGCTAACAAAGTTGGTGCGCTCACTATTTCAATCGCCTGCGTTAAAGATTCTGAAATTGGTAAACATGCTAATATTGCAATTGAAGCTGTAGTTGGTCCTGAGATTGTCACTGGTTCTACTCGTATGAAGGCAGGAACCGCACAAAAGATGATCCTGAACATGATTTCTACTGGGGTCATGATTAGGCAAGGGAAGGTTTTTGAGAATGTCATGATCGATGTATTACCAACAAATTCAAAATTGGTTGACCGAGCAGGACGAATTATTTCAGCCGTCACAGCTGCAACGCAAGAGCAAGCTTTGGAGGCATTAAAGAAAGCAGACAATGATGTCCCTCTTGCCATTACGATGATTAAGACTAAAACTGATAAAGCTGCAGCTCAAAAGCTACTTGAACAATATAATGGCAATGTTAGTGAAGTTATCAAGAATAACTAAAATAAAGCCAAAAAGTGATACGCTTTTTGGCTTTGTTTTTTAGAAAGAATAAGTTATGTTAGGATTCTCGCTTTATTTAAATGAAGATATTACCCCAGCGACTGAACAATATATCAATCATTTGAAGAAATATGGTTTTAATGGGATTTTTACCTCAGTACACATCCCTGAAGAAGATTCTCAGAAATATCGAGCAAGATTGCTTAGTTTGGGCAATTTAGCTAAGAAGAATAATTTAGATGTAATGGTTGATATCGATCAGGCTAGCTTAGAGAAATTGAATATTTCGTTGAGCAGCTTAGATTCTTTGAAAGAGCAAGGAATTACCGGACTAAGAATTGATGATCGATTGGCACCTGAACAGATAGCTGATTTATCACAGAAGATCGAAATTGGCATAAACGGCAGCACTTTTACAGAAGAAGAACTAAAGCAACTAGTTGCCTTTGATGCAAAAATGGAGAGTATACAAGCTTGGTTCAACTTTTATCCTTGCCCTGATACCGGAATTAGTCGTCAATTTTTAGCCGAGCAAACAAAAATGTTTAAGCATTACGGCATGAATGTTCAGGCATTTTTTGCTGGGGATGAAAATCTCCGTGGACCATTACATGAAGGTTTACCGACACTAGAATATCAGAGGTATTATGACCCTTTAGCTAGCATTCTAGAATTGAAAGAATTAGGAATCGATTTGCTTTATTTAGGTGATCCCGGCATTAGTGAACGGTCGCTTAACCAAATTAAAACCTATCAAGATGAAGATAGTCTTGTTCTTTATACAGAAAGAGCAGAAAATGCTTCTGAAGAAATGTACAATTATATCCTGGGAAAACATAATCAACGCCCTGATCCGGCTGAATATGTGGTACGTTGCGAGGATTCGCGAATGCACAGTGTGCCAATGATTACTCCAGAGAATACGATTTTAAGGGAAAAAGGAAGCATCACTTTAAATAATCATCTTTATCAGCGATACACAGGAGAAATTCAGTTGGTTAAAGATACGCTTCCTATGAATAAGAGAGTAAATGTAGTTGGAAGAGTTACCGACGGTTCTCTTCCTTTAGTAAATTTGATTCAGCCAAGTCAGGAGTTTTATTTATATGAAAAGTAGTGAATAACTATGCGAAACATTTTTTCGATAATCAATGGTAAGAAAGCGCAATTGCCTAAAAAAGAGCAACTTTTAGGGGAGTATATCATTGCTAATCCAGAAAGTGTTATTTCTTCCTCAATTCAAAAGCTTTCTAAAGATACCGGGATTAGTACTGCGACTATTGTGCGATTTTGCCGAGAGATTGGTACTAATGGCTTTGGCGATCTAAAGCTGCAGCTGGTTGCCGCCAGATCAAGTGCAAGCAATAATGATTATCATGAATTCGATGCAGGAGAAGGCATCGCTGCAATCAAGAATACAATGGCCGCTCGTTTTAAGAGCGTGATTGAAGCTACACAAGGTGGGCTGAATGATCCAAGTGTGGAAAAAGCTATTCAAAAAATCAACACTTCCGCTTCGATTCTAGTCTATGGAGCCGCTGCTTCTGGTCTAGTAGCCAATGACATGTGCCAAAAGTTTATGCGAATCGGCAAAAATATCAGCTATATGCCGGATTTTCACGTTACTTTAGCCAAGTTGGCCTCATTTACAGTAAACGATTTGTTAGTTTTGATTAGTAACGATGGTAAAACTACGGAAATTAGTGATTTGCTAAAAGTCGCTGATGAATTTGTCATCCCCACGCTTCTTTTAACGGCTAATCCGAGGGCATCAATTGCCAAAAAAGTAGATTTGGTTTTATTAACTCAAGATATTGGGGAGCCGGCCATTAGATCCGGAGCTACAACTTCTTTGATCAGCCAACTTTTTGTGGTGGATGTGCTTGTTTTCTCATATTTATCAACCCACACCGATGAAGTTCTCAAGAATTTGAAGAAGTCCAATCAGGCTACGGATATTCATAAAAATAAGAGAAAGTAGTTAAAGCAAGATTTAATTCATTTGCAAGTAAACGTACACCGTTAACATGTGCAAATATGACTTTAACAAATGACGAAAACTCATTATATTTTAGGCAATAATATAGCTATTTATATATTGGGGGATTAAATCATGAAAGTAAGAAAAGCGATTATCCCTGCAGCAGGATTAGGCACTAGATTTTTGCCTGCAACTAAGGCATTGCCTAAGGAAATGTTGCCAATTGTTGACAAGCCAACCATTCAATTCATAGTGGAAGAGGCAAAGGCATCCGGAATTCAAGATATCTTAATCGTAACTGGCAAAAATAAGCGTGCGATTGAAAACCACTTTGACTCTAACCCTGAATTAGAGCAAGACTTGGAAAAAACCGGTAAGTCAGGTTTATTGAAATTAACACAAGAAATTACTGACTTAGGCGTGAACTTGTACTATACTCGTCAGCCTCACCCAGCAGGTTTAGGGGATGCTATTTATCGTGCCCGTAGTTTCGTTGCTGGTGAACCATTCGTGATTATGCTTGGCGACGACTTGATGAAGGACAAGGTGCCTTTGACTAAGCAGTTAATTAACGATTACGACAAGACTCACGCATCAACCATTGCCGTTATGAAGGTACCACACAAAGAAGTCTCCAAGTACGGTGTAATCGCACCAGATGGCAATATCGCACCTGATTTATACAATGTTAAAAACTTTGTGGAGAAGCCAGCTGTAGACAAGGCTCCAAGTGACTTGGCAATAATCGGTCGTTACTTATTAACGCCTGAAATTTTCGACATTTTGGAACACCAAAAGCCAGGTCGTGGCGGCGAAATTCAATTAACTGACGCCATTGATACCATGAACAAGACTCAACGTGTATTTGCCCATGTATTTAAGGGCGAACGCTTTGATGTGGGTAATAAGGAAGGTTACCTTGAAACTTCTATTCAATATGGTTTAACTCACCCAGAGACACGCGATGCTCTTCGTAAGTACATCAAGGAATTAGGTAAGAAATTATAAAAATAAACAACGAATATGGCAGTATACAACGGTAGGCAACGCGAATTCCGCTTATTTAATTAATTCCGTGCAAAAGGAATTAACGGCAGGAATGATTATGCGGGCAGTGAGTGAGAACAAGCTTAGCTTAGATGATAAAGTAAATAAATTTTATCCCAATGTTCCAAATGGTCAGAATATTAGTGTGTTGAATTTGCTGGAGATGACTAGTGGCCTGGATCCTGCTGGTCCAATGGGAGATGCGCTGTATAATAATGACGATGCCAATGCGCAGAAGATGATTCAAGGCACGCATTATAATGAACAAAATTTTGGCAAGTGGAATTATCAAGACCTAGATTATATTTTACTTAGTCATATTTTGGAAAAGGTTAGCGGCCAAAGCTATGAGACGCTGTTTAACGATATGTATGTTTATCCGTTGAAATTAAAGCATACTGACTTTGTCTGGGCCGATCAGCAGAAGCTAAAAGAGATAGATTTTCTTTTTAATGGCCAAAATATTGATTTAAACGCGATGCATGGTTTGTTAGGTGCGGGTAGTGTTGCCATGTCGAATGATGATTTGTATAAGGTAAGTTTAGATTTACTAAATGGCAAGCTGCTATCTTCGCAAAATAAAGACATCATTTACGCTCCTGAAAATAATACTTCGCATTACCGCGGGGGTCTGTACACTAAAAATAACCATTACGAATCTAACGGTAATGGTTATGGCTATTGCAACTTTTTACGCATTTCTAAAGATGGGCAAAATGCAGTGATTTTGCAAAGTACAGATAGCAGTCGGTATGGCGATTTGAGTAATAGCGCTGATAAAATTTATGCGGCTTTATTTGGAAAATAAGATTAAAACCAAAAGCGAGGACTACCATTGTAATCCTCGTCTTTTTGTATCCAAGACACGAATCAAACGCCTTTTACGCATGACTCCTGGCTTGATGGGTGTCTTTAGATGTGTGGTATTTTATATTTTCATTGAAGGAAAACCAATCAATTTCAGTATTTGATATCACAACAACACCTCATTTCTAAAATATATATTAAAGTAAGCGCTTACTTTATCTACTTATAATATACCATATAAGTTTCAAAAATGATAGTTTTTGTTTTAACGAAAATTAGGCTTATACTTATAGTAAAAAGCATGAAAGGGAAGAATAATGATTAGAAGAGCGAGAAAAACAGATTTTCCATTTGTATATCCAATTTTGAAGCAGATTTTTGATGAAATGCAGATGGAGACGATTGAAAAGTTACCAGAGGATCAATTTTATAGTTTAATGAAATTAGGTTTTATCTCAGAGGATTACCGCTACTCATACCGCCGTATCTGGGTAAGTGAGAAAGCGGGTAAAGTAGTCGGTATTCTTGATATGTACCCATACAAGGATCAAAAGATTATTGATATAGTCTTGCGTCATGATTATGCAAAAACAGGCTTGCCAATCTCAACGGTGATCTTTTCAGATCAAGAAGCTTGGCCACATGAATGGTATATTGATGCCTTAGCGGTTGATCCTGATCATTGGGGAGAAAAGATTGCTAGTCACTTGCTTGATGAAGCTGAAAAAGTTGCGGCTAAGCAAGGCTATCATATTTTGAGTTTAAATGTTGATCAAGAAAATCCACGTGCGCAACGATTATATGAGCACAAGGGCTATCAAACTGAAAAGACAATGACAATTGGGGATCGGACATACGATCACATGATTAAACGCATATAATAAAAAATACTGCCAGCTATGAGCTAGCAGCATTTTTTTATTTAGGCAGAATGATTTCTACATCAGTGTAAACGTCAAGGACTTGAGCATCGCAGCCGTGATCGATCCAATTAGTGATGTGGGCAAGAAGAACGTTAGTCATGCTCTTAATATGTTTATTGGAATAATCGCTATTGAAAAGGTGCTTTTGCATCTCTGTAAAAAGTGTGCGATTAATTTGAGTGCAGATATGATTAGTGTGCTTTTTTCGAGTTAGACGATAAATGTTAGTGTAGAAAAGACGATCATTGCCAATTTGTCTAAGAAAGGCGAAGACCAATTGATTCGATTGGCAATCACCATATTCACGGAAATGGTTTCTAATTTCTGCTTGAATACTTTTACAAAATAAATCGGTTAATCCAGTATAAGTATTATAAAAGACGCCGCGGCTCATGCCAGTAGCCTTGCAAAATTGGGTAACAGAGTATTTGGTAATAATACCTCTAGTTAATTCCTCGCGTAAAATCTCGTAAGTTGTATGTTTTCTCATTCCATTCATCCCTTTCAATGACAACTCCAAGTAAGTTCAAAGATTTTGTTTAAATTTTATTTTTATAAAATATACCAAGCCTACATAAATATAGCAATAGCCATTTTTGATAATAATTGGTTTATGGCTTGATGTAAGCATAGTTCAAGCAGGTTATATATAAATAGATATTTCAAAAAAATTTTTATAAAATAAAAAAACAAAAACTAGAATTTAAAACTTATAATTGCTGAAGGTGCTTGAAACGTTGATATAACAACATTCTTGCTGAAAATACGATGAGAATAGGCTTTTAAGTACTTACTTTTAATTATTAATCTTGCCTAATATAGAACACAAAAAGGTCAAATTGTCTGAAAACCAGAGCAATTTGGCCTTTTTAAGTAAATTAAAAGAGTTCAAACAGGTGACTAAACCTTTTTGAACTCTTGGATTAGGAAACTTTATTAAGTTTTAAACTACAACGTCAATATTAACGATTAAATTTCTTGTAGTTTTGGATGTAACGCTTAGCAACGCCCATCATGTGAACACTAATTTTGCTTGAATCGCCTCTTAAACCACTGAAGCTAATGCCAAAGTATTTAGTCTTAGCATCGTAGTGCTCAGTACGACAACCAAGCAAGTCGCCAGCGTGTTCCCATTCAGTGTATCTTGAAGAATCATTCATTTGACTGTATGAGCCATAGAAACCACCGAAAAGCATTTGCTTAACGTTGAAGTAAATTTGGTTCTTCAATGCTGACATGGTACGCATATTAGTGTGGTAAGTTGAAGAAATAGGTAAGCCTGCTTCGTCTTCGTAGACTTGACCTACTCTTGAGTTAAGGCCAGAAGCCTTAGCTGCACGCTCGATACCAGGTACATAGTGGTCTGCATCCCAACAAGACTTGTTGTGTGAGTAGTATTGTTCAGCTACACGATCTGCAAAGTGCAAAGCACCAGCCTTGTAAGTCCAAGACTTCTTGCCAAGTTGATGACGAGCAGAGTTAATCAAGCTTAAAGTGTACTTACTCAATTCAACCTTTTGGCTGTGGCTTAAGTTAGTTACGTTAACTAAAGTATCGTCAGAACCAGCACCACTGTCTGTGTTTTCTATCATGCCTTTCTTTGAGGCATTGATTAAAGCCTTGCTTGCTCTACCAGTTTGGTTCCATTTAATAATGGCACTCTTAGTATAACCAGAAGGCAAAGTAATAGAAGCAGCTTCAACAGTTGAATTTGCTGCAGTCTCTACATTATTGTTTAAAGCGGTAATAGTGCCACCAGCTAAAGCAGCGGCAATACTAATGATTGATAAAAGTTTAACATTCTTTCTCATTTTCCTAATCCCCTATTTATTAAAAAGTTATTCTCTATCAAAAATTCCCAAAAATATGAAAATTCAAAGCTCAAGAAGTAGTCAATTTCTTGAGTCCCGCTATAAGTCTCTTCAAGTAATAGACTAACAGGAATAAAACCAAAGTCTATATGTGAAAATATTTAATAACAAAAGACAATAATATACGTATATATATATAGAGGGGGATAGCGCTAGAAACGCTGGTAGAATGCTGCTTGAGGGCGATGAGGATATTAAGTTGCACACTTATTAAATAATGTAAAAAAAGTTTTTAAAAAATAAGAATATATAATTTTTTATATTAATATAACCTTAGTTATATTAATATAGTAGTATTTTTTAAAAGAGCAAATGCCATTATATCGGGGATTAAAGACAATTTTGTGTAAATAGTGCAGGTTTATATAGTAGAAAAATAAAATAAATAAAAATTGATATTTTTAAGCTTGTTATGATAACAAGTACATATAAGATATAATTTGATAGAAAAACCATATTGGTATGGCAATGCAAAGCTTGAAATATATTTCGAGATCTGAAATGAAGCTCAAGTCCTGAAACAAAGTCTTAAGCTAATGAAAACGGATACAAACTAGAAGAAAAATGTTATAAATATATGCGTAAGGTAATTAAACAATTCGAAAAGATATCAACTTACTAAAAAGGAGAATAAAGAACTATGGATGGTAAGAAATATTCAGTAGTTATTGCCGGTGGTGGTAGTACTTTTACACCAGGATTTGTACTCGACTTAATCAAGAGCCAAGACAAGTTCCCAATGAGACAATTGAAGTTCTACGATAACGATGCAGAACGTCAAAAGAAGATTGGTGAAGCTGTTAAGATCATCATGAAGGAAAGAGCTCCACAAATTAAGTTCTCATACACCACTGATCCTAAGGAAGCCTTTACTGACGTTGACTTCGTAATGGGTTCAATTCGTGTTGGTAAATACCACATGAGAAGTTTAGATGAAAAGATTCCATTAAAATATGGCGTAAACGGTCAAGAAACTACAGGACCCGGAGGTATGGCTTACGGTCTTCGTTCAATTCCTGCAATCATTCAAATTATTGACTGGATGCAAGAATACTCACCAAACGCTTGGATGATCAACTACTCCAACACTATTGCGATTGTTGCTGAAGCTTGCCGTCGTCTTCGTCCAAATGCAAAAATTATCAACATTTGTGATATGCCTATTGATGACATGGACAGAATGGCAGCTATCTGCGGTCTTGACAGCTGGCACGACATTGACTTCAACTACTACGGCTTGAACCACTTCGGCTGGTGGAAAGAAGTTAGAAACAAGAAGACCGGCGAAGACTTAATGCCTAAGCTTAAGGAATACGTCAAGGATCACGGCTACTGGGTAGGCGGCGACTACGACAAGGATACTGAAGCTTCATGGGAAGCAACATTCAAGAAGGTTGCTGACGACTACAAGATGGATCCAGAAACCTTGCCAAACAACTACATGCAATACTACTACTTCCCACAATATGAAGTAGCAAACGCCGATCCAAAGCACACTCGTACTGATGAAATTCGTGAACACCGTCAAAAGATTGTCTTCGGTGAATGTGAAAGAATCGTTAAGGCAGGTACTGCTAAGAATAATATTTGGGACATTTCAGGTTTGCACTCAGAATATATCGTAGATATTATTCACGCTATTGCCTACAACACTCACGAGAAGTTCTTAGCTAACTGCGAAAACAACGGTGCTATTTCAAACATGGATCCAGATTCAATCGTTGAAGTTCCAGCATTGTTTGGTGCTGATGGTATTCAACCAATGGCAACTGGTAAGGCTGGCCGCTTCCAAAGAGGTTTGATGATGGAACAACAAACCTGTGAAAAATTGGTTGTTGATGCCTATGTTGAGCATTCATACCAAAAGATGCTTCAAGCCTTTGCTTTGAACAAGACTGTTCCAGATGCTTCTGTAGCCAAGAAGATCTTGGATGACATGATTCCAGTTAACGCTCCATATTGGCCAGAACTTAAATAACAATTTTAAAAGTCATAACAAATAAGAAAAAGGTAACTATTCTATAATTGAATAGCTACCTTTTTTGTGCTGATCATGATATTCTGAACTTGATATAAAGTTATGGCAGAAAGGACATAGAAATGGATTTAGAAACAGCAGTAATGAAGAAAAAAGAAAGCTTCAATGATACTGATAAGGCAATAGTCAGTTATTTGCTCAAGTATCCCAAGGAAGCTAGTAAGTTGAGCTTAATGGAATTAGCGCAGAAATTATATGTTTCTAAATCTGCTATTTTTCGTTTGAGTAAAAAATTAGGCTTGAGCGGTTTTAGTGAACTTAAATTTGAATTGTCTGAATTGATTGCGAGAAAAGAGCAATATGCTAAGCATGCACAAGAATTGCAATTTGACGATAATCTGCAGAAAATAATCAATGACACCTTTAAATATTTTAAGGGATTGAATTTGCATAACTTATGTGCGGATTTAGATCAAGCAGGAACTATCTATATTTATTCGACGGGATGGCAACAGCAGATTATTGCGGAGTATTTGGCTCATTCTTTTTACTTAATAGGTAAAAACGCAATTATTTTACCAGGTGCGCGTGATGAAGTTTCAATGCTGGGTCAAGCTGCCAAAGAAAATGATATGTTGTTTGTAATTTCATTTGGTGGTTTTAATAAGACAATTATTGAGGAATTGAAGAAAATCGATGTTATTAATAATAAGTTAAAGCTAGTTTCTTTAACAAGCTGGCAGCCGGGAAAATTAGCTTCTCTTAGTGATTACAGCTTCTTTTTCAAGACTACGCCATTTCAGTTTAGTAAAAAGGTCGTGACTTTCAGTTCAGCCTATGTTCTAATTGATCTAATCATTAATGAATATGCAAAACGGCGTAAATTGCAAAGGTAGAGGAAATAAAGATGGAAAAAAAGAAGTTATTATTGCTTTCAACTGGTGGGACGATTGCATCAGTTGCATCTAATGCAGGGTTAGTACCTAAAGAAACTGGCGAAGAATTGATTAAAATGCTGGGTAAATTACCGTATGATATCGACGTTCACGATATTTTGCAGCTCGACTCTTCTAATATTCAACCAGAAGAATGGAAATTTATTGCGGAAAATGTTTATAAATATCGTAATGACTATGATGGAATCGTGGTTTCACACGGTACCGATACAATGGCTTATACTGCTTCAATGTTAGCATTTATGTTGAAGAATATTAATATTCCAGTGGTTTTAACTGGAAGCCAGGTACCTATCAATGTTGTTTTAAGTGACGCCCACGATAATTTGCGTTTAGCTTTTGCGGCAGCAGCTACTTGTCCACCTGATATTTATTTAGCTTTCCATAATAAAATTATGTTGGGCTGCAGAGCCGTTAAGGTTAGAACGACTAACTTTGATGCTTTTGAAAGTGTTAACGTTCCGCCTGTTGCAACCGTTTCTTCAGATGGCTTGGTCTTCAATCCTGATTACACACCCAAGAAAAAAACGGGTGAAACTTGCTTGAATACCAAGATTGACTCCAATGTTTCTTTAGTTAAATTGTTCCCAGGCTTTGATCCTAACTTGCTTTTTGCGATGGTAGATAGTGGCTGCCAAGGAATTGTTATTGAAGCCTATGGCTTAGGTGGGATGAACTTTATTCGCCGTAACATGGTGGCCGCAATTGGTAAGTTGATCAGACAGGGCATCCCTGTAATTGCCAGCAGCCAATGTTTATATGAACGTAGTGACCTAACTAAGTATGAAGTAGGACGCGAAGCCTTGCTAGAAGGTGCGATCAGTGCGTGCGACATGACTTCTGAGAGTGCCATTACCAAGTTGATGTGGGCACTAGGCCAGGACATGAACGTCCATGAAGTGGCAGATTTCTTTAATACAGATGTGGCCGGGGAAGTAACTCTTAAGACTAACTAAAGAATGTTACAATTTAGTTAAATGTAAGCGCAGACAATACTAATAGATCGATACTTTTTGTATAATATAGCCAAAAGGAGTGCACACATATGAAAAGTAAACTATTAGAAAAAGTCTGGCTTACTTTAGCGGCATTAGGAATTGGGGTATCTCTTTTTGCTAATAATTCAAATCAGCTGATTGAGTCTAATGCGCAAACATTTTCTAGTGCAATCGTTAAAAAGTAAACTATGAAAAGACTAAGCCAATCTTGCATACTTGTAAGCAAGTCTTAAAGCTGCGTAAAGAACATGAGCGTTTAACGCCAGAGCAAGACAGCTTACTTAAAGATATTGAAGAATTAAATTAAGCGTATGAAAAAAGGATCCTACATAAGGATCCTTTATTTTTATTCTTCAATTAATTGGTTTTTGTTTGAATTAGTTCTTAGCTTCTTAAATCCTTTGAAAATTTCAACTTGTACAATTGAAAGCAAGGATAAGGCGATGACAACTAACCATTGACCAGCTGAAAGATTAGTAATGTAGAATACTTTTCGTAAAGTTGGAACAAATAGGATCAAGCCCATGAAAAATGCGGAAACAATGAATGAAAATACCAACCACATATTCATACCGGTAGCTCTCTTCCAGATAGGATCGGTGTTAGAGTGCTGGTTAAAGGCTCTCAACATTTGTGATAAAGCCAATACGCTGAAGGCCATTGTTTGACCAGTGATTGGATTATCAATGCTTGCACCAATGAAGTAAGCAATTAAAGTCATCAGCGCAACGAAGATTCCCTGAGTAACCACGCGCCACACAAGATCTTTTTCAAAAAGAGTACCTGGATTTACGGGCTTATGTTTCATAATGTTTTTGCTTGCAGGGTCAACGCCTAAAGCAAGAGCAGGTAGAGTAGCAGTGGCTAAGTTTACCCACAGGATATGCACAGCTAATAATGGTGCATCCCAGTTAAATAATGTCGCAACAAACAAAGTAGTAATTTCAGCAATATTGCCAACTAACAAGAATTGGATTACTTTTTGAATGTTACGGTAAACGCGACGACCTTCTTTGATTGCGTAAGCAATAGTAGTAAAACTGTCATCTAAAAGTACCATATCAGCCACGTCTTTGGCTACGTCGGTACCGGTAACACCCATGGCTATACCGATATCGGCAGCCTTTAAAGCAGGTGAGTCGTTAACACCATCACCAGTCATTGCCGTTACTTCACCGTTACGCTTCAAGCTTTGAATAATTCTTAACTTATCGGTAGGTGAAACGCGGGCAAAGACAGTCGTCTTTTTAACCGCTTGATCAAGTTCGTCGTCAGACATTTGATCAAGTTCAATGCCAGATATAGCCAAGTCACCGTTTTGGTAAATATTAAGCTTCTTAGCAATAGCTAAAGCAGTAATCTTGTGGTCACCAGTAATCATAATGGTTCTAATGCCGGCCTGACGACAAGTCTTAACCGATTCCGCCACTTCTTCACGAGGTGGGTCGATCATACCGCTGATACCAATGAAAGTTAAATTATTTTCTAAATTGGTTCCTTCACTTGGTAAGTTATCCACAACTCTTGTGGCAAAACCTAGTACGCGTAATGCCTCGTTAGACATGTTTTGCATCAAGTTCAAGATTCGTTTTTTATCATTAGTCGTAATTGGACGAACGCCATTATCAGTCATGATGTGATTACATAACGGTAACATTTCGTCTACTGCACCCTTAGTAAAGGAAACATATTGACCATTAATTTCATGCAAGGTGGTCATTCGTTTTCTATCTGAATCAAATGGTTGTTCAAATAGACGTGGGTGAGCCTTTTTTAATTCTGTTTGGTTGAAGCCTAATTTTTTAGCAAAGGGAATTAAAGCAACCTCGGTAGGATCACCGATCGCCTCGTTATCCTTCAAGCTGGCGTCGTTACAAAGGGCACCAGCATAGGCTAACGCTTGGTAAACCTTATTAGGTTTAATATCTTTAACATCAATTTCATTGAAGTCGCCAGCAGCTGTTTTAGTAACTGTCATCTTATTTAAAGTTAAAGTACCGGTTTTATCGGAACAAATGACAGTAGCGTTACCCAAGGTTTCCACAGCTGGTAATTTCTTAATCAAAGCATTCTTTTTTACCATGCGCTTAACGCCAAGGGCCATCACAATTGTAGCTGTGGCAGGCAAACCTTCAGGAATAATGGAGATTGCTAACGAAATAGCGATTAAAAATTGGGGTAAAAGTGGTTTTGGGTACATTGCACCAATGATAAATACCAAGATGCAGACAAAAATACCAATGATTGTTAAAACTTTACCAACGCTAGTTAATTTACGTTTTAATGGCGTTTCAATTTCAGTTTGATCTTCTAGCATGCCGGCAATGGCACCCATTTCGGTGTTCATACCTGTAGTGGTCACGACACCTAGTCCGCGTCCGTAGGTAACAATTGAAGAGCTGAAAGCCATATTGATGCGGTCACCAAGACTGCAGTCTTTAGCCAAAACAGTATCTGCATCTTTTTCCACAGGGACAGATTCACCTGTGAGGGATGCTTCCTGAATCTTTAAGTTAGCTGATTCGAGAAGACGCATGTCTGCTGGAACCATGTCACCGTCGTGCAAGTTGACAATATCACCAACTACTAATTCTTTAGCGGGGATTAGTTGCTCCTTGCCGGCGCGAATAACATGAGCCATGGGAGCACTCATATCCCGCAAAGCAGCTAAGGATGATTGAGCTTTCTTTTCCTGCACAATACCAATAATAGTATTTATGACCACGATCATAGCAATGATGATCGCTTCAGTATATTCATGAAAAAGAGCTGAAAAGAAGGCTGCGCCGATTAGAATCATGATCATTGGATCAATGATTTGCTCTTTGATCATTTGCAAGGTGGTTTTAGGAGGCTTAGCAGCAAGTTCGTTTAAACCATCTTTTTGACGTATTCGAACTGCGTCATCGCTTAAGCCAGCTTCTGATGTATTTGTCTCTGTTAGTACCTCAGACTGAGTAACAGCCCAAGGCTTTTGTATGTGATTATCCATAAAGGACATATCACTCCTTTCGTCAAAAATAAAATAGAGAATGGCCTTTAACAAAGCCATTCCCCATTTGAGAAACTTCTTCAGTTTTCATTTGTGTATTGGCAGCGTCATTGGCGCCTCTCAATATATAAATCGTTATAAGAAATAATATCAGTAAAGTGACGCGGTGTCAATAAGCGATAAATATTATTTTTTGGTTATCATTAGTAAAGAAAAAGTTGATTTTTTTAATCAAAAACGCCCGAAAATCCCCGTATTTTAATGCGGGGATGGATAGGGCCAAGCTGACCTAGCAGTCAGCTTTTTTTATTCTAAAA
>NZ_JAEHNT010000094.1:0-332 GCF_016742815.1 Lactobacillus sp. A27 | reverse complement strand
TATGTAGGACACAATCGAAGCAATTATAATGCTAAGCACTACTTAGCTGTTAGACAATATCAAGCAATGCCTTTTGCCTTTTCTATTCTTAATAATTATGAGACTAGGTTGGCAGAAGAAGTAGTCACTAATAGCGAACTATTGGATAAGCCAAGGAATATTCGTGATACTTATAGCTTTTTGCGTGTTAAAGAAATTGATAGCCTCGCTATTGCCAACGCCATTCAAAACTATCAGAAAGCTTGGAACAACTATCGCAAGATTGGTCATGGAATCCCAACTTTCCATAAGAAACGCAGCGACTGGTCATATCAGACCAACTGTCAATATCC
>NZ_JAEHNT010000093.1:0-213 GCF_016742815.1 Lactobacillus sp. A27 | reverse complement strand
TGAAGCTGATCAAGACGTCTCAGATGAACCAGACGAAGCCGCAGCTGACGATGATCTAGATGAAGAAACAGAAGATACACCGGACGAGACTCCTGAAGCTGATCAAGAGATTTCAGACGAGCCAGACGAAGCTTCAGCCGATGATGATCTAGATGAAGAAACAGAAGATACACCGGACGAAACTCCTGAAACTGATCAAGAGGTTCCAGACGA
>NZ_JAEHNT010000092.1:0-217 GCF_016742815.1 Lactobacillus sp. A27 | reverse complement strand
AGCTTCAGCCGATGATGATCTAGATGAAGAAACAGAAGATACACCGGACGAAACTCCTGAAACTGATCAAGAGGTTCCAGACGAACCAGACGAAGCTGCAACCGATGATGAATTAGATGAAGAAGCAGAAGATACACCGGATGAAACTCCTGAAGATAACCAAGACGTCTCAGATGAACTGGATGAAGCTTCAGCCGATGATGAACTAGATGAAGAA
>NZ_JAEHNT010000091.1:0-397 GCF_016742815.1 Lactobacillus sp. A27 | reverse complement strand
ACAGTTGGTCTGATATGACCAGTCGCTGCGTTTTTTATGGAAAGTTGGGATTCCATGACCAATCTTGCGATAGTTGCTCCAAGCCTTCTGGTAGTTCTGAATCGCATTGGCAAGGGCAAGGCTATCAATTTCTTTAACACGCAAAAAGTTATAAGTATCGCGGATATTCTTAGGCTTAGCCAATAGTTCGCTATTGGCGACTACTTCTTCTGCTAGCTTAGTCTCATAATTATTAAGAATAGAAAAGGCAAAGGGCATTGCTTGATATTGTCTAACAGCTAAGTAGTGCTTAGCATGATAATTGCTTCGATTACGTCCTACATAAGAGTTGTAGACAAAGCGTTGCGCATCATAGTTCAACTTAATGATTTTCTTTTGCTTAGAACTAGGATAAAAG
>NZ_JAEHNT010000090.1:0-803 GCF_016742815.1 Lactobacillus sp. A27 | reverse complement strand
AGAAAAGGCAAAAGGCATTGCTTGATATTGTCTAACAGCTAAGTAGTGCTTAGCATTATAATTGCTTCGATTGTGTCCTACATAAGAGTTGTAAACAAAGCGCTGCGCATCATAGTTTAGCTTGATGATTTTCTTTTGCTTAGAACTAGGATAAAAGCGAAGCTTAACGCCAAAATAATAGGCTAAACTGCTCATTCTTTTCATGTATTTCACCTCCTTGTATTATTGTAATTTGATTATAGCCTATGTATATCTTATAATCAACAGTAAATAGATACATAGTAGACGAAAGGATATTAGACTATGAATAATAAAAAAGACAAAATAAAAGACGCAGGCTATGAAAAACACTACGTCTATAATGCACACTATCATCTAATTTGGTGTACTAAATACCGCAATCAAATCTTTACTAACCAAGACCTTGCACAAGAGATGCGAGACCTGCTCAAGCAAATAGCTGAAGATAATCAAATCAAAATTGAAAAAATGGAGGTAATGCCTGAACATATTCATTTGCTTATCAGCTTTAGACCATCAAAATCAGGTTCAAGCGTAGTCAAAGCACTCAAAGGAAGAAGTGCTTTTTTATTCTTCAAGAATCATCCCGAAATTAAGCAAAACAAGATGTGGGGCGGACATTTATGGTCACCCAGCTATTACTTTGGCACGGTAGGGAATATGTCTAAAGAAGTAGTAGAAAAGTACATTAATGACCAGATCTACAATGCCGTTAGAGACGGTAAGCCCTATCCATCCCCGCATTAAAATACGGGGATTTTCGGGCGTTTTTCATTAAAAAT
>NZ_JAEHNT010000011.1:0-42594 GCF_016742815.1 Lactobacillus sp. A27 | reverse complement strand
CCTTAGAATCTTACTTTGACTAAATAAAGAATAAAAAATCGATCTATGAGAAAGATCTATTTACACAAAAGATTTGACAGTTTCAGT
The DNA here is from genome assembly GCF_016742815.1 of Lactobacillus sp. A27. Classification (NCBI taxonomy): domain Bacteria; kingdom Bacillati; phylum Bacillota; class Bacilli; order Lactobacillales; family Lactobacillaceae; genus Lactobacillus; species Lactobacillus sp. A27. The sequence continues at coordinate 42,507 of NZ_JAEHNT010000011.1, read as the reverse complement.
TATTTTTATCTATTATTTAAAAATGTTAAAATACCACTATTGATTATTCGAAAGGTAAATTAAGATGAGTAATAAAAAGAATAAAATTAACAATGCTGAAATTAAGACAAGAGTAATTATTTTCAGACCAAGTCAATAACATCTTATCTAGAAAAGGAATAAATTATGTCTGAAAATTTAATCGAAACTGTTGTTACAAAAAACGATTTAAAAGAAGCTTTCGCAAAATTGGGAGTTAAAAGCACAGATTCTTGCATGGTTCATACTGCCATGAGTAAGTTTCAATATTTACCCGGTGGGCCTAAAACAATTGTTAGAGCACTTGAAGAAACTTTATCCGTTGGCACACTAATGATGCCGTCACAGGTTTCAACGAATTGTGATCCAGCAACTTGGGAGTATCCACCCGTTCGTCAAGATTTAATTCAGGTGGTTAGAGATAATATGCCACCATATGATCCAAGGACCTCAGCTACAGAAGGTATGGGCATAACGCCAGAATACTTTAGGAATTTACCTGATGTAGTTCGCAGCACGCATCCCTATTTGCCAGTTGCTATCTGGGGTAAAAATGCGGCTGAAATTGCCGCACGTCAGCCTTTAAACCTGCCATATGGGATCAACAGTCCACTTGATTATTTGTACAAGAACGATGGCAAAATTATTTTCTTAGGTACCGATTACGAAACCTGCACAATACTTCACTACGCAGAATCTACGATTCATCGCAAAACTGAAACCTGTTCTGCAGCAACCAGTATCGACCAAGATGGAAAAACGATTTGGACAAATTATCAAAACATAGATTTAGATTCTTATGACGATTTCAACGAATTAGGTGAAGTTTTTGAAAAAGAATTTCCTAATGAAGTTAAAGCACAAAAATTAGGTCAAGGAATTATCAAAGTAATCAACAGCAAATCCTTGATCGATTTTGCCCGTCAATGGTTTAATAAAAAAGATCATCAATTTGGTAATGCAGTAGATTAATGAAGATCAAAAAGAGCAACACGAGATTCTTTCTCATGTTGCTCTTCTTTATTTTCTATTCTTTTTGCGAAACTCCACTTTCCGCATCTGGCTTGACCTCATCAGTTTTTGAATAATCAAAATCGTCAAGAGTTACCGCACCATCTTCATAGTGTTTTCCATGACGCTCTTCAACCGGTATCCCTAAAGCAATCGACCATTCCTTTGTTTCTCTTAGTTTATATTTTCTTGCTTTCTTTTTAAAACAATAAACCAAATTAGATAGCCAATAATGACAGGAATTGCAAAAATTAGCCAGATCAGCAAAGTCATTTCTTTTAATTGAGCCGTTTGAGCTACTCCTGCTCCGTCAACATTCCTAAACCAGATAATTGCTGCAATTGCTATCCAGACCAGCAATACAATTAATCCGCTAGTTTTCCATGCTTTCATAATTCTCCTCCAAGAAAATTGTGCTATTAATAAATGTTTTATTTATAGTACAAAAAAAGATCTGATTTTTCAATCAGATCTTTTAAACGTATTTATTAATGCTGACTAGAGGATTCGAACCTCCGACCTCATCATTACTAGTGACGTGCTCTGCCAACTGAGCTAAGTCAGCAACTCTTCGTTGTCTCACCCGACAACAGTATTAATTAAACCATATGAATTAGACTTGTGCAAGCCTTTTTTGCAAAAAAGTTCAAAAAAGTTTTCAAAACTATCAAATCACTGATTATACGGTAAAATGAATGTGTAGTTTTAATGAAATAAGGAGTGATTTTATGCAAACTCTAGCACCAATTCCAACTGAATTAGATTGGTTGCTTAGAATCATTGTTGCTGCTTTTTGCGGTGGGATTATTGGTTATGAACGTGCTATTCAACGAAAAAGCGCGGGAGTCAGAACACACATCGTAGTCGCAATTGCTTCTGCACTCTTTATGATCGTATCTAAGTATGGATTTACAGATCTTTTAAATATGCGCGATATTGCGCTTGATCCTTCCAGAATTGCCGCACAAATCGTTACTGGTATTTCCTTCATTGGTGCCGGTACAATTTTAGTTAGAAAAGAACAAATTTCTGGTTTAACCACCGCGGCTGGTGTCTGGGCAACTGCTGCTATCGGAATGGCTATCGGGGCTGGCATGTACTTTATTGGAATTCTTTCTACAGCCCTTCTCTTTGTGATTCAAATGCTCTTCCACGATGATGTGATCATCAGCAAGATCACACCTCATGTTCGCTTTAATATCCAAATTGAAGCCATTAACCAGCATCATATTTTATCTAAGATAAAAAAGGAACTTGAGGAAAACAAAGTTGAAAACATCAATATAAAAATTCTAGATGTTAGCGATGAAAGTATTGTCTTCTACGTCGATGGCGTTATCAATAATAAAATTAATGAAAACAACATTGTGATGGCACTGCGCAAGTATCCTGATATTACTCGAATTAGTTACACACGCGGTGGACTTAACTAAATCTCGAGCAATTCTGCTTGAGATTTTCTTTTGAAGAAAGATCCTGTAAAATACATCAATATTAATACAGAAAGGACATATATATGTCAGGCACTCTTGATTATTTACGCTGGCGCGGTGACTTAACCTTCAAAGAAAAGCCTTTTAATAGCGTTGACGCCTCTTTATTTTCTTCTTTAATTTATTTACCAGTAGACAAATCAGCTAAGGGGCATACTTTAGCTGAAGTTGCAGAAAAACTGCGCGTTCTCCCATCTTTTCAAGTACAAATGCACGATGAGACAGGCGCACAAATTTGGCTTTTACCCAAAAGTCCACGCCTAGGCAACGTTGAAATCCTAAATTGGACCAATCGCTTAGAAAAAGATCCTTATCCGTTGCAATTTACTGCCGCTACTTTTCGTCTAAATGCCAATACTATTCTCATTGTTTATCGCGGCACCGATAGTTCTATCATTGGCTGGAATGAAGACATGACTATGAATTACATGCCTAAAATCTATGGTCAAGATGTCGCCACCGATTATCTTAGAGAAATGGCCGAAGAATTTCCTAATGATAAAATTTATCTTACTGGTCATTCAAAGGGCGGCAACTACGCAGAATATGCTCTAAGTGTCGTTGAACCTGAATTGCAGGATCGCATTATTAAAGCCATCAGTTTTGATGGTCCCGGCTTCTTTGGTGAAGTATGGCGTTCTCCCGGCTTTGTTCGTGCCCTACCTAAAATGAAGACATACCTACCTGAAGGATCTATTATTGGAGCGATGTTAGATCACCCTGAGCGAGTTTTAATTACTAAAAGCAATGCTTCTATGGTTCAGCAACACGATCCGCGCCGCTGGAGCGTTGGTCGCGATAGTTTCGTTTTAGCTGATGGTCTTACTTCTGGAGCCAGATCTTTGCGCCATTCTCTAATTGATTTCAATCACACAATTCCTGATATTCAACGAGGCGAATTGTGGGACACTATGTTTCAATCATTTGAAGAATTAAATATTACTGACGTCTTCCAAATAACTGCTCATAAGTTACTGGGAACTGTTCGCTTTAGCCGCGTAATTATGTCGCTTACCCCTGATACACGAAAATATATTTTGCACATGATCAACGAGATTATTAACGCAATTCGCGGAAACATTAGCTTACCATTTTCTGAAACAGATTTTGCTCTATATCCAAAAAGCAACGACTCAAATAAGAAGCCGATCTTTTACGAATTCTATGACACTTCAGTTCCAAGCATTTTGCCTGAAGAAATCAAAACTAGATTCAAGACTGAAAAAGATGCGGAAAACAAAAAATTAAAGTAAAAAAGTTTCACATGAAACAAAAAGGACATGCAAGTGCATGTCCTTTTTTAGTATTAAGTTTTTATTCAGTTTGTCGATTGAAAATACTCATGATGAATGAAACCAAAGCAACCAATATTATTGCTCCCAATATGGACGGCACTATTGCCATGCCAGCCATTTTTGGCCCCCATTCACCAAAGATTGCTTGTCCAAGAGTTGAGCCAACTAGCCCAGCTATCGTATTAGCTATAAAGCCCATCGACCCGCCTTTGCCAGTTATGAAACCAGCGGCTAGTCCTATTATGGCACCAACTATTAAAACCCAGATCCAATATAACATAGGATCACCTATTTTCTTTCCATGTAAGGTTTAATAAAACAAACTGCTATTTTAATGATCTTCAAGATCATCCTTTAACTCTTTAGCCTTTTCCTTTATTTTACCCTTAGCTTGTTGAGCTTTTCCTTGTACTTCGCGAGCCTTGTCGCCGGTAACTTTACCTTCGACCTCTTTCACTTTTCCGATAACCTTGTCTTTTAAGCCACTATCTGTTTTTTTCATAGGTAGGACTCCTTTCGGGAAAATAATGTGATAGGTTTTCTATGTTTTTAATATTACACTGATTTATATCCGATTACGTCAAAAAAGGCTCGCCTTACGTCTTTCTTAACAAGTTGAGCCTTTTTGTTGCATATTTATTTTTGATTCGTTTTTTACTTGAGCAAATTCTTAGCTAATTCAAAGTCGCCTAAGGTAGCTGAACCATTGTTAGCTACAGCTGGACGAACAATTAATTCGTTTAAATCTGGAGTAGCTACATAGTTGTTGTTAAATTCGTCAAAAAACTTTCTTACTTTAGTCAAATCGTCTTCGTTTAATACAGAACCACCCACGATCATCACATCTGGACGAGCAGTCATGTAAACGTTAAAGAGCATTTGTGCAATGTAGTATGCGGAATAAGTGAAGACCTTATTATCACGAGAAAGCTTTTCACCTGGGATACCAGTTCTGCCTTCAAGACTTGGACCAGCTGCCATCCCTTCTACACAGGCATCATTGTGAAATGGACAGTGACCTTCATAATCATCACCTGGGTAGCGACGGACAAGCATGTGTCCCATTTCAGGGTGGTTGTTAAGCCCAAGCATCTTTCCACCTTGAACGATACCGGCACCCACACCAGTACCTACAGTTGCATAGAAGTAACTCTTAGAATCGTCACGGCCGCGCGCAACATATTCACCATAGCATGATGCATTAACGTCAGTTGTCATTACTACAGGAATACCTAATTCTTTTTCAAAGAAGCCCTTAACATTAGTACCTGACCAACCTGGCTTTGGCGTATCCAAAATATAACCATAAGTTTTTGACTTAGGATTAATATCAATTGGACCAAAAGTACCAATGCCTAATGCATCAACTGGGTGCTTTTTAAAGAACTCTGCAGTCTTTTCCAAGGTTTCCTTATTGGTGGTAGTAGGAATACGGTCTCTTGCGACTTCCTTACCAGTTTCAACATCTTGTACTGCTACGATAAATTTAGTACCACCGGCTTCAATACTGCCGACATATTTCTTATCTGACATATTCTCATCCTTTTCGTAAAAATTTTTATCTCCAAATAGTTTTGTGCTGCACCTATTATAAAGAAAAAAGCCCTTATGTGTAAAGGCTTTCATGCATATGTAATTAAATTTCTTTACTTACGCATTATCTACGACTTCTTTTGAGTCAATTCCTTTGATGGGTTGACCATTTTCATCAAAATAATCATCCAACTCACGACACCAAATCATCGCCATAGTTCCTTGTCCAACGTGCACTCCAACGACTGGGCCAATGATGCTAGTATTGAATTCATACTTAGGGAACTTAGCTTGATAATCCTTGACCCACTCCGCTTTTTTATCTGGATCAAGCGAATCAAAAATCGTGCATTGAATCTTATATGGCATATTCTTAGTTAAATTATCAAAATCTGTTTGGATATGCTTATAAGCTCGCTTGGTTTGACGTTCTTTAGCAATTGCGGAAATGTGTCCTTCAGCTTGCACATCCATTGAAAGAATCGGCTTGATTTTTAATAAAGCACCTACAAAACTAGCTGCATTAGAAAGACGGCCCGTACGCTTCAAGTGGCTTAAATCGTCCACCATAAAGCGCACATCCATTGTTTTCTGCAAGTCAGTTAAATCATGCATGATTAAATCAACGTCTGCTCCGGCTGCGACAAGGCGTCCTGCAAGGATAGCATAATCTGCCTCACCAGCACACGTAATTTTGCTATCAAAAGGATGGACCTTAATTCTAGTTTCGGCTTCAGCGATACTATGCACAGTAGAATAGTAGCTTGAAATACCACTAGATAAGGTAATTACAATCACATCGGTGTAGCCCTCTTGGACATATTCATCAATCTTCTTTTGTAAATTACCGATTGATGGCTGTGAAGTTGAAGGTAATTCACTTTCATCAGCCAATTTTTTATAAAATTCTTCATAGCCAATATCGATCATATCACGGTAAGTCTTATCGCCCCACATAATTGGAATTGGCAAAACATCGATATGATACTTTTCTTGTTGCTCTTTAGTTAAGTAAGCTGAGCTATCGGTTAAAACAGCAATTTTCATAATCTTTCTCCTTTGATTGTTACTTATATTTTAACCGATATCACATAGCTTTGGGCAAAAAAATAACCTGCTTTTAAAAAAGCAGGTCTTTTTAATAATCAACTTTAGTTATTATTACTACTGCCGCCAGTAGCTTTGTTAACAATCTTTTGGTATTGACGCAAGCCATCGAAGTCTGAGTCTTTGGCACTTACATAGCCATAATGGTTGTAAATACTTTCAATGATTTGCTTACCCTTCTTAGACTTAGCAATGTTCTTGAATGCCTTAGAAAGTTTAGCTCTAAACTTCTTAGGCATGTCTTTTCTAACTGCGATGGTGTCGTTAGGAATCCACTTAGTGAAGTAGATTGGCACAACGTCAGTCATTGCCTTCTTATCGTCTTGAGCTGCGATGTTACGTGCATCTGAGAAGACGAATGCAGCATCAACGTCACCGTTCAATACTGAAAGAACTTCTTGATCATCACCTTTGATGTTAACAAGCTTACATTCCTTAGTAACATTTAAGCCCTTCTTGTAAAGTTCTGCAACTGGGTAAACGTAACCGGATGAAGAACTTGGATCACCGATAGCAATCTTTTTACCTTTAAGGTCCTTCCATGACTTGATTTTAGAACCCTTCTTAACCACGATCATACCGCGGTATTTGTGCATCAAAGTGTGGTTCATCTTACCAGATGGTTCATCATAGCCGTAACGTTCAGCTTGTAAAAGTACGTCCGCAATTCCGCGTTTATGAGCAAGGATGTAAGAATATGGTGGCATGAAACCAACGTCAACTTTCTTAGATGACATAGCTTCAACCAAACCACTGTAGTCTGTAGAAACTGTTACGTGAACTGGAATATGCAATTGCTTTTGTAAAAGCGTTCCAAGTGGCTTGGCCTTAGCTTCCATCTTGTTAGCTTGAGTACTTGGTACGAATTCGACATTCAATTCTTTTGGTTCATTTGATGAAGATGAACTACTCTTTTGATTGTTCGAACATGCCGCAAGTGAAACAGTAGCTAAAACTGCTAAAGCTCCAACTAATACTTTTTTAAACTTCATAAACTTGAAATTCCTCCAAAAAATTAATTAATAGGTTTCATCACATAAATAGGTATAACAGAATAAATGCTAGATTTCAATATAAAATACGAATTATATTATTTATATTTATGGCCATTGTTCTGATATTTATTTTATATTTGCTGTGATATCAACGTTCATCACTTAATATTCGGATTTTGAATACTCTTAATAAATAAAAAAGCACATGCTTTTAACATATGCTTAATTGCCATCAGGATTATCATGAGCATAATCCAGGTTCGAGAAGCGGTTATATGGCTTCGAGAACATTAATTTAACAGTCCCACGACTACCTGAACGGTTCTTTTCAATAATTACTTCAACTTCACCGTTATCGTCTTCAGATCCTACTTCGTTGCTGCTACCGCTATTTTCACCATCTTCGGGTTCATCGCGGTAATAGTCATCACGATATAAGAAAGATACAATATCGGCATCCTGTTCAATTGACCCAGATTCACGAATATCGGACAATACAGGCCGTTTATCCTGCCTCTGCTCAACCGACCGTGATAACTGGGAAAGGGCAATAACGGGCACGTGAAGCTCCTTAGCCAGCTTTTTCAATTGACGTGAGATTGCGGAAACTTCTTGTTGCCGTGATTCACTACGTGGACCTTCAATCAGCTGCAGGTAGTCGATTACAATTAGCCCCAGATTACCTTTTTCTTTGGCTAATCTTCTGGCTTTTGCACGGATTTCACTCATTTTAATACCCGGAGTATCATCGATAAAAATATCCGTGTTAGCAAGCGAGCCTGACGCAATTACTAACTTGCGCCATTCTTCTTCATCCAGCTGACCTGTTCTTAAATGCTGAGAATCTATTAGTCCTAAGGATGCTAACATTCTTTGAACTAACTGTTCTCCACTCATTTCTAGAGAAAACATCGCCACGGTTTTATCCGTATGCAGCCCCACAAACTGTGCCACATTCAATGCAAATGACGTCTTACCTACACCAGGCCGTGCAGCGATAATGATCAATTCATCATCATGAAAACCAGTCGTCATCTTATCCAGCTCAGCGAATCCTGTTGGCAATCCTGTAACCATGTTGCCGTCATCAGGGATATTATTAATATCCTTAATAGTGGAATTAACGATTTCTTTGATTGTTCTGAAACCACCACTATTATTTTCTGATGAGACATTCATAATTTCGCTTTCCGCGTCATCAAGAATATCAGTTACATCATCTGAACCATCAATTGCGTTAGAAATAATCTTTTGACTAGCAGAAATCAGTCTGCGCAATAACGCCTTTCGGTGCACAATCTGCGCATAGTAAGTAACGTGCGCAGCGGTGGGCGTTGCCAGTGCTAATTCTGAAACATAACTAATCCCACCAATGTCATCTAGCTGATTTCTCTTATTTAGTTCATCTTGAAGAGTCAGCGGATCAATTGCATCCCCGCGATCTGACAAATCCAGCATCGCTTGATAGATGATCTGATTTGCTCTTTCATAAAAATCTTCCGGTTGAACTACCGCACTCGCATCAGCAATTGCTTCTGGATCAATAAAAATCGCGCCCAGAACAGCCTTTTCGGCATCTGAGTCGTGTGGAATTTGTTGAGAAACAATATTATCCATCAATCACAACCACTTTTTATCAAAAATAAAATTAGTCTTGTTCAGTAACGTGTACACGAATAGTAGCTTCAACACCCTTGAACAACTTAGCGTGAACATTAGTGTAACCTAAAGTCTTGATTGGTTCTGGCAAGTTCAACTTGCGCTTATCAACCTTGATACCATATTGCTTTTCAAGGCCTTCTACAATCTTCTTGCTTGAAATTGAACCAAACAAACGTGAATCTGTACCAGCCTTTGACTTGAAGTTAACGATTGTATCGTCTTTTTCAAGCTCTGCCTTAATCTTTTCAGCTTCTGACTTTTCAGCTTCGTAAGCAGCCTTTTCGTTAGCTTCTACACGCTTTAAGGTATTCATGTTACCCCTGGTAGCTGCCTTAGCCAAGCCACGCTTGATTAAATAGTTTTGTGCATATCCATCTGGAACTTCCTTAACTTGTCCACGCTTACCACGACCTCTAACGTCTTGTGTAAAAATAACCTTCATTTTGTTCTCCTTTATTCATTTTCCTTTTCGTATTCATCAATTGCTTGAAGCAATTTTGCTCTTGCTTCTTCAATAGTAACACCTTTAATCTGAGTAGCCGCATTAGAAAGATGGCCGCCACCGCCCAGCTTTTCCATAATAATCTGCACATTAATCTTACCCATTGAACGTGCAGAAATACCGATAGTGTCTGGAGTGCGCCGAGTAATGGCAAAACTAGCACCCACATTTTCCAAATCAAGTGCCGTATCAGCTGCTTGAGCCGTGATAATTGGATCGATAATCTTATCATCAGGTCCACACAAAACAGCCATATGCGGCTTTACCATCTTCAATGTAGCAACCAAATGTGTTCTCTCAAGGAAACTATCAATATCTTCCTTGAGCAGTAAACTTACCACAGCTGAATCAGCGCCGATTGACCGCAAGTAACTTGCGGCATCAAAGGTTCGAGTCCCCGTTCTAAGCGAGAATTCTTTAGAATCGACTACGATACCGGCAAGCATTGCAGTTGCTTCTAGATCTGTTAAAACTCGCTTGCCTTGCGCTGGCTGTTGATACTCGATCATTTCAGTAACCAACTCACAGGCTGAAGAAGCATATGGTTCAACATAGGTAAGCATTGGATTCTCTGGAAACTCTTCACCACGTCTATGGTGATCAATTACGATAATTCTATTCTTCAAACGATCATACAAGGCTTGAGAATAAGTAATTGAATACTTAGAGTGATCAACCATAACCAACATTGATTTATCAGTTGCTTCAGCTAGAGCCTCCTCAGGACTGATAAAAATATCTTTATCCTGATTCTTCTGTTGCATTCTGATCACTAAGCGCCCTACGTCATAATTTGTTTTATTAGTATCTAAAACAAAATTAGCTTTTACGCCATGAAGGCGAGCCAACTTTACGACACCAATACCACTACCAACTGAGTCCATGTCTGGACGCTGATGTCCAACGACGAAAACACGGTCCGCATCTTTGAATAGTTCACTAATTGCTTGAGAGACCATTCTAGCTCTGACTCTAGTTCGCTTCTCCATTGGGTTGGATTTACCACCATAAAAGCGTGCATCCTTGCCCGGTTGACGAAGCACAACTTGATCCCCGCCTCGACCTAAGGCTAAATCAAGATTAGATTGTGCCTGGTTGGCAATTTCAGAGAGTGAATCGGAGCCGAAGGCAATCCCGACTGACAAGGTAAGCGGAGTGTTGTTACGGCTAGTTTCTTGTCGTACTTTATCTAAGACAGAGAACTTATCCTTTTCCATCTCAGCTAAATCTTGCATATGTACTAGCAGTAAAAAGTGATCTTCATCGATCCGCTTTAAATATGCCTTAAACTTCTTAGCATAATTACTTAACGTGTTTTGTACATATGAACTCATGCTGGTCAGTTCCTGATCATGCATTGTTTCGCTTAACTCATCATAATTATCAATAAAGATCTGTCCAATAGCCAGACGCTCAGCTTCATACTTATCTTCGATTTTTGCATAACGCGTAATATCTAGCAGATAAATTACGCCCAAATCATCTTGGACCACCATTTCAAAACGGTGTCCATCCCAATTAACTATATGGTTTTCTGAGGTTTTAGCTTCAATCGCTTCATTCAACAATTTATTCAGATCTGGATCTACAGCTTCAATTGTGTGACCTACTAAATCCGTATCTTTAAGATACAATTGCAAATAAGGATTCACCCATTGAATCTGATGATCAGAATCATAGAGCAAAATACCGAGTGGCATCTTGATCATGGCTTCTTGCTCACTACGTTTTATTCGGTAAGACAGATTAACGGCAAAATTAGTTGCCTTACCTGCCAAAATGTAGGTTCCATAAATGGCAAAAGCAACAGACATAATAAAAATTAGCACCATTGCTAAACCAAATAATGGACTCATAATCATCGCAATAATACTTCCCACTAAAGAAAGTACTAAAATGATTACTACGGAAGCTGTTAATCGCGAATCTTTAATAAATTCAGGCAATTCAAGCTTACGTAAAAAATCTTTCATGAAGATCCTTCCTATTACAAGGTAAAATATATCAGTATCAATTATACATTATTACGCGTTATGAATGAAAAAATGGCACTAAAAAAGGGCAGGAAATAATCCTGTCCTTTTGGTTTGTATTCGATCTAATTTTAATTAGTCTTCAGCAACAAATGGTAACAAGCCCATGATACGAGCTCTCTTAATAGCATTTGCAACTTTACGTTGGTTCTTAGCACTAGTGCCAGTAACACGACGTGGTAAAATCTTACCTCTTTCTGAGATAAAACGTTTCAACAGATCGACATCCTTGTAGTCAACGTAATCGATGTGGTTAGCTGCAATGTAGTCAACCTTACGACGACGACGGCCGCCTCTTCTTTGTTGAGCCATGTTCTAGAATCCTTTCTTTAAATATTTTTAGAATGGAAGATCATCATCAGAAATATCAATCGGATCGCCGGATCCTGCGAATGGATCTTGAGCGTTATTTGATTGATTATTAGTATTCTGAGTAGTATTTTGTGATCCACCATTATTTTGGAAGTTGTTAGTGCTTGGAGCACCAGCATTTCCAGTATTTGGTGTATAACCACCATTTTGACCGCGGGCTTCACGATCCTTGCGTGATTCGAGCAATGCGAAGTTATCAACAACAACTTCAGTTACATATACTCTTTGCCCATCTTTATTGTCATAACTTCTGGTTTGAATACGGCCATCAATACCAACTAATGAACCCTTTGAAGTAAAGTTACAGAAGTTTTCCGCAGATTTTCTCCAAATTACACAGCTGATAAAGTCCGCGCCCCTCTCACCTTGGCTATTTGTAAATTGACGGTCAACAGCAAGAGTAAACGTAGCAACCGAGATTCCACTCCCAGTAGTACGCAATTCAGGATCACGTGTTAAACGGCCAACAAGTACAACTCTATTAATCATACTTATGTCCTTCCTTTCCTAAATCACGAAAACAATAAATTAAAATTACTTGTCTAACTTAACGGTCATTGAACGTAAGATAGCGTTGTCAATCTTTGACAAACGGCTAAATTCGTTAACTGCGTCAGCGTTGTCAGCAGTGAAAGTCATAATGTGGTAAGTACCTTCACGATACTTATCAATTTCATATGCGAAACGACGCTTGCCCCAGTCTTTGGATTCTACCATAGTACCACCGTTATCAGCGATAACCTTGTCGTAGTTTTCTACGAGGGCCTTCTTTGATTCTTCATCAACATCAGGCTTGATAATGTAAGTTACTTCGTACTTTGTAGTTGCCATGACTAATGCACCTCCTTTTGGACTATATGGTTCTTGCTAAAATCAAGAACAAGGAGTAATTGAAATATTACTCGCAATTTCTAATTCTAGCATATAAATAAAAAATTACCAAACAGTTTTTCACGTGATCCTAAATAGTTTTTTACTGTTCACTATTTATTACGCAAAAAAGTTTGATAATTTTTTTAAAACTTCAAATTTTTTGATTTTTTAATTACTCATTATCGTCATTGTCATCTTCATCATCAACTTGATCTTGATCAGCTTCAGATGGAACAATGGTCAAACTTGCGACTTGACTATCGTCGTTAACTTTAATCAAGCGAACACCCATAGTACTACGTCCAGTTTGAGAAACATTCTTTGTCTTAAAGCGGATCATAATACCATCAGTAGTGATAACCATGATGTCCTTGCCCTTACTAATGACGATTACGCCAGCAAGTAGGCCATTCTTTTCAGTGATATTAGCAGTCTTGATACCTTTACCACCACGGCCCTTAACTGGATATTCTGCAGCTGGAGTACGTTTACCGTAGCCTTTTTCAGAAATGACTAATACCTGGTCGTCTGCACCTAATACACCAGAACCAACTACATAATCATGATCACGTAAGTTAATTCCGCGTACACCCGCAGCAGTTCTACCCATAGCACGAACATCATTTTCGTTAAAGGTTACTGCATAGCCTAAGTGAGTACCAATTAAGATGTTTTGCTTACCGTCCGTAGTAAGGACATTGCTTAATTCATCCCCGTCACGCAAGGTAAGAGCAATCAAACCACTATTTCTAATGTTAGAGAATTCACTGACATGAGTGCGTTTTACAGTACCCATCTTAGTGATGAAGAATAAGTAATTATCATCTGCTCCTTCTGGGACGCTGATCACAGTTTGGACTTTTTCGCCTTTTTCAAGTTGGAGCAAGTTAACTACTGGCAATCCCTTGGCCATACGACCATATTCTGGAATTTCATATGCCTTCTTTGAGTAAACTTTACCCGCATTAGTAAAGAACAAAAGCATGTCATGTGTACTTGAGTAAATTAAGTGTTCGATAAAGTCACCATCTTGAACACCCATACCCTTAATACCTTTACCACCACGGTTTTGGGTCTTAAATTCTTGAATTGGCATTCTCTTGATGTAACCATTGTGAGTTACAGTCAAAAGAATATTTTGTTTTTCAATTAAATCTTCATCTTCAATTGAAACAACTTCGCTGGCACCAATTTCGGTTCTACGCTTATCACCAAAACGCTTTTGGATATCGAGCAATTCATCGTAAATGATTTGGTCGATTCTTTCTGGCTTAGCAAGAATATCCTTGTAGTCTGCAATCTTAGCTTGCAACTCTCTATATTCGGCCTCAACCTTATCTCGTTCCAAGCCTGTTAAACGTACAAGACGCATATCCAAAATTGCTTGAGATTGCTTATCATCAAGACCGAAGCGACTAATTAAAGTTACCTTAGCGATATCACTTGATTGACTGTTACGGATAATATGAACAATTTCATCAATATTATCTAGAGCAATTCGCAACCCTTCAAGAATATGGGCTCTAGCCTCAGCCTTAGCTAATTCGAACTTGGTTCTACGAGTTACAACATCTTCTTGGTGGTCCAAGTAATATTGCAACATTTGCTTCAAAGTTAAGAAGTGTGGTGCACCATCAACGATGGCAACCATGTTCATGCCGAAGTTAGCCTGCATTTGAGTTTGTTTGAACAAATTATTCAAAACAACACTGGCACTGGCATCCCTACGAATATCAATAGTAATTCGCATACCAGTCTGGTCAGATTCATCACGAACACCAGTAATTCCATCGATGATCTTTTCACGTGCTAAGTCAGCAATCTTCTTAACTAATTCAGCCTTATTAACCATGAAAGGAATTTCGCTAACAATAATTCTTTCACGGCCACTCTTTTCTGTTTCGATATTCGTTTTGGCACGTACAACGATGTTGCCCTTACCAGTTTCATAAGCACGATAAATTCCACCGCGACCCATAATAATTCCACCAGTTGGGAAATCAGGGCCTGGAATAACCTTCATCAAATCCTTAGTAGTGGCATCAGGATTTTTCATCAACATGTGCAAACCACTAATTACTTCGCTCAAGTTATGAGGTGGGATATTAGTTGTCATACCAACAGCAATACCGTTAGCACCGTTAACTAACAAGTTAGGAATTCTAGCTGGCAATACTACTGGTTCATTTTCAGTATCATCATAGTTTCTTTGCCAGTCGATTGTGTTTTTATTGATATCACGAAGCATTTCAACAGCGATTTTGCTCATTCTTGCTTCGGTATAACGCATTGCGGCTGGTTCGTCCCCATCAACAGAACCGAAGTTACCGTGACCATCAACTAACATGTAACGGTATGAAAAGTCTTGTGCCATGTGCGCCATAGCTAAATAAATTGATGAGTCACCGTGTGGGTGGAATTTACCCATAACTTCCCCAACAATTCTGGCACTCTTCTTGTATGGCTTATCAGGCGTAACACCTAATTCGCTCATTCCATAAAGAATACGACGCTGTACAGGCTTCAAACCATCGCGAACATCAGGCAAAGCACGAGCTACAATAACTGACATTGCATAGTCCAGGAATGAACTACGCATCATGCTAGTTAAATCGACGTTTCTAATTCTACGATCTTGAGTTTGATTATCGTCCATCTAACCTCTCCTATGCATCCAAATTTTCAACATATTTAGCATTCTTTTGAATAAAGTCACGTCTTGGAGCAACTTCATTACCCATTAAAAGTTCAAAGACTGCATCCGCATCCTTGGCATATTCAGGACTTACTCGATCCAAACGTCTATTTTCTGGATTCATAGTAGTTTCCCATAATTGTTCTGGGTCCATTTCACCTAACCCCTTGTAACGCTGTACAACTGGCTTAGGACTTGGTTGCAAACTACCTAAGTAATCATGCAATTCTTCATCAGTATCAAGATATTTAATTACCTTACCCTGACGAACTTGATACAGAGGTGGACGAGCGATGTATACATATCCCTTTTCAATCATTGGACGCATGTAATTGTAAAACAGCGTCAAAAGCAAAGTTCTAATGTGAGCACCATCGACATCGGCATCAGTCATGATAATTAACTTATGGTAACGAGCCTTAGACACATCAAAATCTGCACCAAAGCCTGTACCCAAAGCTGTAAATAAAGATCTGATTTCTTGGTTAGCTAAAATACGATCCATTGAAGCTTTTTCAACGTTCAAGATCTTACCTCTGATTGGCAAAATTGCTTGGGTCAAACGAGATCTACCTTGTTTTGCTGAACCACCGGCTGAATTACCCTCAACGATAAATAATTCAGAAATACTTGGATCATTACTGGTATTGTCAGCTAATTTACCTGGCAAGTTTGCAATTTCCAAACCGGACTTTTTACGGGTAACTTCACGCGCACGCTTAGCAGCTGTTCTAGCACGTTCAGCAAGTTGTCCCTTTTCCACAATCTTGCGTCCAACAGATGGATTTTCCATTAAGAAACGGCTAAAAGTCTCAGAGAATGACTTATCTACTGCTGTTCTAGCATCTGAGTTACCCAACTTAGTCTTGGTCTGACCTTCAAACTGAGGACTTGGGTGCTTAACTGAAACAACAGCTGTCATTCCTTCACGGATATCTTCACCAGAAAGATTGTCATCCTTATCCTTTAAGATCTTAGCCTTGTGCGCATAGTCGTTGACTACACGAGTTAAAGCAGTCTTAAAACCAGCCTCGTGCATCCCACCTTCATAGGTGTGGATATTATTAGCGAAAGTCATCAAAGTGGTCTTATAGCCATTTGTATATTGCAAAGCAACTTCCACATCAATACCGTTATAAGTACTTTCAACATAGATTGGTTCATCAAATAATACTTCTTGTCCTTTGTTCAAAAAGGCAACGTATTCTTTAATACCACCTTCGTACTTGTATACGTCGGTTTCAGCACTATCTTTACGTTTATCAGTAAAAGTAAGCTTTAATCCCTTGTTTAAAAATGCAAGTTCACGAATTCTATTCTTTAAGATCTTGTCATCAAAAGTAGTAGTTTCAGTAAAAATATCAGGATCTGGATAGAAATGAACAATAGTACCATGTTGATCAAGTGGCACAGTACCAATTTGTTTCATATCATCCTTAACACGGCCGTGATCAAAATCAATGAAATACTTTTTACCATCACGCATGACAGTTACATCAAGCTTAGTGGACAAAGCATTTACAACAGATGCACCAACACCGTGCAAACCACCTGATACCTTGTATCCGCCACCGCCGAATTTACCACCGGCGTGAAGTACAGTAAATACGGTCTCTAATGCTGGACGACCTGTCTTTTTCTGAATATCTACTGGGATACCACGACCATCATCTTGAATAGTAACACTACCATCCTCATTAACAGTAATTTCAATCTTGGTAGCAAAACCAGCAAGTCGTTCATCAATACTGTTATCAATAATTTCCCACACTAAGTGGTGCAATCCCTGAGAACTAGTCGAACCGATATACATACCTGGTCGCTTACGAACAGCCTCCAGGCCGCCTAAGACTTGAATTTGACTGGCATTATACTTGTCGGCCTCTTTTTCATATTTTTTGACCTTATCAAGATTTTTCTTTGAATTATCAGCCATTTAATTCTCCTTCTCAAAACTAATTTTGCCAGATTGAATGTGGTACACACGTGGCTTCTTAATTATTTCCCAGGAAATTCCTTCCAGATCTGTTGTAGTGATAAAGGTCTGAGTCTTTCCATGAATATAATTAAGGAGTGCACTTTGACGAGTGTGATCTAGCTCACTCATCACATCATCTAATAACAACAATGGATATTCATCAGTTAATTGATGGATCAACTGAATTTCTGCCAACTTTACACTTAAAGCAATGGAACGTTGCTGTCCCTGGGAAGCATATAAATGGGCATTTTTACCATCGAGCTTAAACTCAATATCGTCTCGGTGCGGTCCAGACGTAGTAGTACCCTTCCGCATTTCAATCGCTTTATTGCGTTCAAAGTTTGCTAGTATTTTTTGATAAATCTCTTCAACAGTATCATCCGCTTCAATAGTAGAAACAGATGGGTGGTACGCTATTGCTAGCTTCTCACCACCCAAACTGATATGTGCATATGCATCGCTAGCATAGTGACTTAAATATCGCAAAAACTTAAAACGACGAAAAATCACTTCTGCAGCAATACCTGCAAGCTGATCTGACAATACATCCAAAAAGACCTGATCTTTTGTTTTTCCTTTGGCAAGTTGCTTTAAATAATTATTTTTTTGAAGCAAAACTTGCCGATACTTACTAGCAAAGTATAAATATTCCGCATTTATTTGACCGAATTCTTGGTCCATAAATCTTCTCCGCAAGGCTGGAGCACCCTTTATCAACTCCAAATCCTCCGGAGAAAATAAAATTGCATTTAATTGGCCAACGTACTTCGATAACTTAGCTTGCTCAACACGATTAATCCATACTTTTTTACCCTTTTGGGTGATCAAAACACGCAATGTTAGATCAACCTGGCTTTTTTGCACATGACCAAGCAAATTGGTGTATTCGCCACCAAAACCTATTAATTCTTTATCAGAATTGGTTCTATGGGATCTAGTCAACGCTAAAAAATAGATTGCTTCCAAAAGATTGGTTTTTCCCTGCGCATTTTTGCCAATAAAAATATTGACGTTAGGATCAAAATCGATATCAAGCTTTTTTAAATTACGAAAATTTTGAACTACAAAATGATCAAGATACATTACTCTTCCCGCCGAAATTCATATTCTTGCCCATTAACTAGCAAATGATCTCCAACGCGAATTTTTTTACCTCTACGATTCTCAAGTGCTCCATTTAAAGTTACTGGATTATCTTGGAGATAAAATTTAGCTTGTCCGCCTGACGAAACAACGCTCTCTTCTTTAAGGAATTGCCCTAAAGTTATACAGTCGCCAACAATTGTAAAATATTTGATGATGTTCACCTTCAATACTCTTTTTACCTATATAATTATATTAGTTTTTATAACAAATAACAAACTTAAACCGCTATTTAAGGCGTTTTCTGCGGTTTTTTTGCAAATAACCTGATCACACTATCCCGAATAAAAAATACTAGAGCGTCGATTTTTAGCATTTAACAGAAAAACAAATAAAAACTGCCCACGATGGGGCAGTTTTTTAATACCTAAATTTTGTGTACTTAATTAGTAGGTTCTAACTGGTGTAATTAATTGAACAAATTCAATATCATCTTTATCTGGATTAATGACGAATGGACGCAGTGGCTTAGTAAAACTCATTACTACAGAATCGGTAATAGAAGCTCTAAGTGCATCACGCATGTAATCAGGGTTGAATGAAATTTGTAAGTCATTTCCTTCCAAGTTCCTGAAACTTACATCTTCTTCTACATTACCAATTTCTGCGGATTTACCAGATAACTTTGCAGTTTGGTTCGTAGTATCCAAAGTTAAAGTTACTACGTTATTGCGGCCCGCGTGTGTTAACAAACTTGCACGTTCAAGTGCACTAGATAATTCTGAAATATCAAATTCAACACTAGTAGTTTTTTCAGTTGGAATTAAACGATCAGTGTCAGGATAATTGCCATCAAGCAAACGTGAATAGAATGAAAGATTGCCAATTACAAACAATGCTTGGTTATCACCAGGGCAAATTTTTACTTCTGGATCAGTTTCTCCAATAATTCTAGCTAATTCTTGCAAACTTTTACCAGGGATAATCAGATCGGTTTCTGCTTGAGGTCCGTTTTCTAAAGTAATAGTTCTCTGTGATAAACGGTGAGAATCAGTTGCGACTGCCTTAATGTTGGTTGGATTAAAGAAGAAACGAACACCTGTAAGAATAGCTCTCGTTTGATCGTTAGATGTGGCAAATTGCGTTTCATTAATAATTTCACGGAAAGTTTTGCCAGAAATAGTAAATGCGGCATTATCAGGGATTTCAGGTAAACGTGGATAATTATTTGCATCTAAGCCATTAATTGTAAATTCACTATTTTCAGATACGATTTGAGTTTGGAAACTTTCTTTTACTTCAAATGAAAAGTCTTTACCTGGTAATTTCTTAACAATTTCACTGAAGAATCTAGCAGGCAGAACAATTGAACCTGTAGATTCCACATTTAAGTCTTCGTTTACAGGTATCTTTATTTCAATTGAAATGTCTGTATCGCTACCTGTTAAGGTTAATTCTGTTTCAGTCAAGTCCAACTTAATACCACTAAGAATAGGAATAGTTGCTCTTGAGGAAATAGCCCGCATTACATTGTTCAAGTTTTCTATAAACAGATTACGATTAATTGTAAATTTCATTGTTGTCCTCCTAAGTTATTTATATTAATTATATGTTTAATTAGTAGTAGTAGGGCCTGTGAATTTTGTTGAAAACTCAGTAGAAGCCTTAAAATAACGGAATTGAAACGGTTAAAAACTATGTGTAAAACTCTTAAAGTTATCCACAGTGGATAATTAATGTTCAAGCATTTGTTTCAAATCAAACACAGCACTTTTTATTTCTGTATCTGTTTTTATTTGCTTATCGATTTTATCATATGCATGCATTACCGTGGTATGATCTTTGCCGCCAAATTCTTGTCCAATTTTTGGTAGACTAGCATCAGTTAACTCACGAGATAAGTACATCGCTATTTGTCTTGGTACTACAATCTGCCGTACACGCTTTTTACCCTTTAATTCGGCAGTTGAAGTTTGGAAATAATTTGCGACTACTTCCTGGATTTTAGATATCTGTAACCCGCGATTTTTTTGGACTAATTTTAGATCAACAAGAGCCTCTCGAGCTAAATTTGTATTTATGTCTGCTTTTTCAATAGTTGCATATGCTTGAACTTTAACAAGTGCACCTTCAAGTTCTCTAATATTAGTGTCTACTTGTGAGGCTATGTAATCGAGAGTGTTGTCATCAATGACTAAGCCCTCTGCTTCTGCCTTCCTGCGTAAAATTGCAATTCGTGTTTCAAGATCTGGAGGTGTAATTTCAACCTGTAACCCCCATGTAAATCGAGAAACTAAACGCTCGGACAAATCGGAAATTTCAGTTGGTAAGCGATCACTGGTCATCACGATTTGCTTTTGATCATTATATAGAGTCTCAAAGGTATGGAAGAATTCTTCTTGAATACCTTCTTTTTTTGCAAAAAATTGAATATCGTCGACTAACAGCAAGTCACAAGTTCTGTATTTTTCGCGGAATTGGTCTTGCGTTTTATTTTTTATGGAATTAATAAAATCATTAACGAAAGTTTCACTCTGTATATAGACTACTTTTGCATTAGGACGTTCGGCTAACATTTGGTGACCGATTGCCTGCATTAAGTGTGTTTTTCCAAGACCAACACCACCAAAAATAAAGAGTGGATTGTAAAAGCTACCAGGACTGTCTGCTACAGCCAATGCGGCGCCGGCAGCTAATTTGTTTCCCTCACCTTGAACGAAATTATCAAAGGTATATTTTTCGTTTAATTTTAAATTTTTGGTGAATTGTCTAGGTGCTCTTTTTTCTTGTTGTAGTTGAATATCATGTTTGGGCTCGGGTGTGACAATCCGTTCAGGACTTTCGTTATTTTCAGTTATCTGAAATACAGGTAATATTTCAATTCCGGCGTAACCATAGGCCGATTGAATCAGTTGTGAAGATAAATTTTTCTCCCAATACCCCTTTGCAACAGGATTTTGAACTAAGATTTTCAATTCATGTGTATTTTTATTGTAAGAAATAGGCTTAGTATTTTTAAACCATGCATTATAAGCAACTTCATTAAAACGAGCCCGCATCTCATCGTTAAAATGTTGCCAGAATTTTTCAATGTCGAACAATGTGCATTCCCCCAATAGTAAAAAGCACATTAAGTGTATCATTTTATATAAAAGTTTTCCACAAGAGTAAAAGTAATTAACATGATTAACAGTCTGTGGATTATTTTAATACTAATATGCACATTTTGACATGATTCAAATCGAAAAGCTACTTTATGCACAGTCGGCCTGTGGATTACTTTTGCTATTGTAGCAATAATTTAAGCTCATTACCATATGCGTTATCCACATGGTGTGAATTTAATTTTTAACACCCTGTGGGATGTGGAAAACATTGGGAATTATCTTGTGAATTACTTCGTGTGAAAAAATATTTATTTTTTTATCCACATAAAAATGCTGTTTAAGGGATTTATTTTTGAATGAATCATGAATGCTTTTTTAAATAAATACTTGGTTTTTGCGGCTATTCGTGCTATTCTTAATAAGAAATTGTGTGTTTAGCACAAAGATTTTATGGAGGTGCAGTTTACAATGACAACTAAGAGAACTTACCAACCTAAGAAGCGTCACCGTTCACGTGTTCATGGCTTTATGAAACGTATGAGCACATCAAATGGCCGTAAGGTTTTAGCAAGACGCCGTGCAAAAGGTAGAAAAGTCTTATCTGCTTAAACCACTGAATCCCAGTGGTTTTTTTAATCTACAATTACAATAGAGTGGAATGAAACGTTTTGAGAAAGTCTTATCGAGTAAAATCTGAAAAAGATTTCCAGCAAGTTTTCGAGTCTGGTAATTCAGTAGCTAACCGTGCTTTTGTCATCTATAAGGTAGAAAAAGCAGAAAATAAGCACTTTCGTGTAGGTATTTCTGTTGGCAAGAAGGTTGGGCATACTGCAGTTGCACGTAATCGACTCAAGCGTTATATTCGGGCCGTAATTGATGAAAAAAAGTTGGAGATTGATCCACATGCTGATTTTTTAATCATTACCCGGCCTTATGCTCGTAATTTTGATATGGTCAAAGTACGAAAAAACTTGCTTCATGCATTAGCTTTGGCTCATATTATTGAAGAAATGCCAGATGAAGTTGAGGAAAATTAGATTGAAGGACATTCTGACCAAGAGAAATGTCAAACGTCTTATTGCCGTTTTAGCTTTGATTACACTTGCTGTCGTTTTGACAGGATGTGCGACTCAAGGTGCAAACGGTCATGTTGCACCAGTTTCACATAACAGTGGCAATTGGTGGGACAGATGGATTGTTTATTACATGTCAGCTTTCATTTTGTGGTTAGCTAAGTTAATGGGCAATAGCTATGGATGGGCAATTATTGTCTTTACCATTATTGTTCGTGTTATCTTGTTGCCTTTGAATGCTATTTCTATTCGAAGCACAACAAAGATGCAAGGCATTCAACCACAAATTAATGAGTTACGTAAGAAATATCCAGGACGTGACACTGAATCAAGGACACTATTACAACAAGAAACTAATAAACTATATAAGGAAGCAGGAGTAAATCCGTATACTGGATGTTTACCCGTTTTGATCCAATTGCCTGTTATGTATGCTTTGTATGGCGCGATTTTACGTACGCCACAGTTGCAAACTGGTCGCTTTTTGTGGATGGATTTGAGTAAACCGGATCCTTATTACATAATGCCGATCTTGGCAATGGTTTTCACTTTCTTGTCTACCTACATTAGTCAGTTAGCTACGCCTAAGTCAGCTCAAAATGGGATGACAAAGGTAATGACTTACGGAATGGCAATCATGGTAGGTGTAATGGCATTGAACTTCCAATCAGCAATTACACTTTACTGGGTTATTTCCAACTTATTCCAGGCAGTTCAGACCTTTATCTTGCAAAATCCTATTAAATTTAAGAGAGAGCAAGAGGCTAAGGCAGAAGCCGAGCGCGAACGTAAACGTAAGATAAGAAAAACTTACAAGCGTTTAGGACGCAAAAAGAGATAAAAAGAATATCAATCTAAAATGATTTTTAGATAAAGTAGTCAAAGTGCTTTATCCATCATGTTTATTCGTGGTGGTATAATGCACTTTTTTTATTAAGAAAAGGTGAAATTATGGCTCAAACTTTAACAGAGTTCGATACAATTGCTGCAATTTCCACCCCTATTGGCGAAGGCGGAATTTCCATTGTACGGATGTCGGGTGAAGATGCAGTTAAAATTGCTAATGAAGTTTTTAAAGGTGCAGATTTGACTAAAGTACCAACACATACTATTCACTATGGTCATATTATTGATCCTGATACTGGTAAAACTATCGATGAATCAATGGTCACAGTATTGCGTGCGCCCAAGACTTTTACGCGTGAGGATATTGTTGAAATCAATTGTCACGGTGGGATCGTAGTTACAAATCATATTTTGCAACTTTTATTAAGTCATGGCGCTCGTATGGCTGATCCGGGTGAATTTACTAAGCGTGCCTTTGTTAATGGCAGAATTGATTTAACTCAGGCTGAAAGTGTGATGGACATTGTTCGTGCTAAAACAGATAAAGCGCGTCAAGTTGCTGTAGGGCAGCTTGCTGGGGGGCTTTTGCATAAAATTCAAGCTATGAGACAGGAGATTTTGGATACTCTGGCTAATGTAGAGGTAAATATTGATTATCCAGAGTATGATGCCGATACTGTTACTGCCAAGCAAATGTCTGATACTGCTAAATCAGTAATTAAGAAAATAGATCGACTATTGAAGACTGCGCAAGAGGGTAAAATCTTGCGTAATGGTCTTGCGACTGCAATTGTTGGACGCCCTAATGTGGGTAAGTCATCATTGCTTAATTATTTGACTCAAAGTGATAAAGCAATTGTAACCGATGTAGCCGGAACCACTAGAGATACCCTTGAAGAATATGTGTCTGTAAAAGGAGTACCGCTAGAATTAATTGATACTGCCGGAATTCACCATACGGACGATAAGGTTGAAAAAATCGGGGTAGAAAGATCAAAGAAGGCGCTAGATCGTGCTGATCTAGTACTTTTGTTGATAGATGCTAGTCAAGAATTAACAGCTGAAGATAGAGCTTTAATTGAAGAAACTAAGAACAAAAAGAGAATTATTGTCTTGAATAAGTCTGATTTAGGACAAAAGATAACAGTTGATGAAATGAAGAAGCAAACTGGCAGCGACGTTATTTTAACCTCAATTTTGAAAGAGCAAAATCTTGATAAATTAGAAGAATTAATCAATAAACTATTCTTTGCTGGTATCGAAAATTCTAATGATCAAGTAATGGTTACTAACCAGCGTCAAACATCACTTTTAGCTAAGGCTAAAAAAGAATTGCAGGATGTAGTGCAAGCAGTTGATGATGGCATCCCAGTAGATATCGCGCAAATTGATTTCACTGGAGCTTGGGATACTTTAGGCGAAATCACTGGAGAAAGCGCGCCAGATGAACTGGTAACGCAATTGTTTAGTCAATTCTGTTTAGGAAAGTAGGGGAAGAATATGATTAAAACATATGATTCAAATGAATATGATGTAATTATTGTTGGAGCAGGTCACGCAGGGTGTGAAGCAGCATTGGCAAGTGCACATATGGGGCAAAAGACCTTGCTTGTGACTATTGGTTTGGATATGGTTGCCTTTATGCCATGTAACCCATCAGTTGGTGGTCCTGCTAAAGGGACTGTGGTTCGTGAAATTGACGCTTTGGGCGGACAAATGGGTAAAAACATTGACGCTACTTATATTCAAATGAGAATGTTGAATACCGGTAAGGGTCCAGCCGTACGTGCTCTTCGTGCCCAAGCTGATAAGTGGCAATATCATGAGCATATGAAGGATACTATTGAAAATACGCCTAATTTAACTTTGCGTCAGGCAATTGTAGATCAATTAGTAGTAGAAGACGGCGTTTGCAAAGGTGTAATTACCAATACAGGTGCAAAATACCATGCTAAAAGCGTTGTGTTGACTACCGGTACTGCAGCACGCGGCAAAATTATTATTGGTGAACTTACTTATTCTTCAGGTCCTAACAACACAACTCCTTCAATCAAGTTGTCAGAAAACCTTGAAAAACTTGGTTTTAAGCTTCGTCGTTTTAAGACCGGTACTCCTCCACGTGTTAACGGTAATACGATTGACTACTCCAAGACTGAAGAAGAGCCTGGTGATCAAACTCCTCGTCATTTCTCATATGAAAGTAAAGACGTTGACTATTTAAAGAATCAAATCTCTTGCTGGATGACTTACACCAACAATGGTACCCATGAAATTATTCGTGATAATCTTGATCGAGCACCAATGTTTAGTGGGATTATCAAAGGGGTTGGCCCTCGTTATTGTCCTTCTATTGAAGATAAGGTGGTTCGTTTTGCCGATAAAGATCGTCATCAAATTTTCCTTGAACCAGAAGGTAGAACTACTAAAGAAGTTTATGTAGGCGACTTTTCAACTTCAATGCCTGAAGAAATTCAGCTTAAAATGGTTCACTCAGTTGCGGGACTTGAACACGCTGAGATGATGCGCCCAGGTTATGCAATTGAATATGATGTGGTTGAACCATGGCAATTAAAGCACACTCTTGAGACTAAGAACATCAAGCACTTATTTACTGCTGGACAGATGAATGGTACGTCAGGCTATGAAGAAGCCGCTGGGCAAGGTTTGATTGCTGGGATTAACGCTGCACTAAGCGCACAAGACAAGCCTGGCTTTACCTTGGGACGAAACGATGCTTATATCGGTGTTTTGATTGATGATTTGGTAACTAAGGGTACTAATGAACCATATCGTTTGCTCACTAGTCGTGCCGAATATCGCTTAATTTTGCGTCATGATAATGCAGATTTGCGCTTGACCGAATACGGTCACGAACTTGGTTTGATTTCTGATGAACGTTACGAAAAGTTTGAAGAAAAGAAACAAACTATTAGGGATGCAAAAGAAAGATTGCATGAAATTACTGTTCACTTGACTGATGATGTACAAGAATTTTTAAAGAGCATTGGACAAGAGCCGATGAAGGCAGGAGTTAAAGCTGATGTGTTCTTACGTCGTCCTAACGTGAAAATTGCGGATATTGAACATCTTACTGGTGAAACAATTCCTGGTGACCGTTACGTTAAGGAACAAGTCGAAATTGGGATCAAGTACGCTGGTTACATCAAGAAAGAAGAAACCAGAATTGCTCGTTTAAAGCGTCAAGAAGCTAAAAAGATTCCAGCTGATATTGATTATGAAATGATTGAGGGCTTAGCAACTGAGGCTCGTCAGAAATTTGAAAAGATTCGTCCTGAGACTTTAGCTCAGGCCGAACGTATTTCGGGGGTAAACCCAGCTGATTTAGCTATCTTGAGTGTTTATATTCAAAATGGTCGCTATTCCAAAGTAAACAAATAAAATGAATAAGTAAAAAGCATAGTTGACAAATACTGCCACTATGCTTTTTTCATGCCCTTTTGAAATAACTCGCAACCTAAAAAATGGACGATTGAATAAAAAGAAAAAATTTTTTCTTTAAATTTTGACTATAAGTAATAATAAATGTATATAAAATAAATGATTTTTAGTATAATAATGTTCATGAAATCACAATAGAAAACGCTACCAACGAGTGATATATAAGTCTAAATTTATCTATCTTTGTGAAATGATTATTTTTAAAAAGCGTTTTCATTTGCATAATAACAGCGCTTTTAACGTTTTAAAAATGTGAAAAAATGTGTTTTAATACATTATGAAAGAAACGAAAAATTAAGGAGATGTACTTATAATGACAAAAATTAATGGTTCTGATGCAATGCTTAAAGTTATTTATGATTGGGGAATTGACCACATCTATGGTTTCCCAGGTGGTTCATTCGACTCAAGTATGAATGCCATCTATGACTTCAGAGATAAGATGAAATTTATCGAAGTACGTCACGAAGAAGCTGGCGCACTTGCTGCTTCATCTGAATACAAAGTTACTGGTAAATTGGGTGTATGTTTTGGCTCAGCTGGTCCTGGTGCTGCCCACTTATTCAACGGCTTGTACGACGCTAAGTTTGACAAGACTCCAATGCTTGCCATCGTAGCTAATGTTCCAACTAGCAAACAAGACATCGACTTCTTCCAAGCTTTTGATGAAGATAAATGGTTCTTAAACGCTAGTGTATGGTGCCGTCAAGCTAAGACTGCAGAACAAATTCCTATTTTAACTGATGAAGCTATTCGTCAAGCTTATGCTCGTAAGGGTCCTGCAGTGATTATCATTCCTAAGGACTACGGTTGGCAAAAGATTGAGGATAACTTCCGTGTAAACAAGGATGCTCATCCAGAGCCAAACTACCCAGCACCAACTAAGACTTCAGTTGATGAAGCTGTTAAGCTTTTGAAGGAAGCTAAGAATCCAACCATGTACATTGGTTTAGGCGCTAAAGATGCCGGTAATGAAGTTAAGGAATTTGCCGAAAAATTCAAGACTCCAATTATGTCATCATACTTAGGCAAAGGTATCGTAGAAGACAAGTTTCCAGCATACATGGGTACCATCGGTCGTATTGGACCAAAGGCCGCACAAGAAGTTCAAGGTGCAACTGACTTAGTTGTTTGGGTTGGCAATAACTCACCATTCTCAGTATTATGGTTCCCTAAGGATGCCAAGGTAATTCAAATTGATGTTGATCCAGCTAAGTTTGGCAAGCGTCACTCAACTGATGTATCAATGTTAGCTGATGCTAAGAAGGCATTGAGAGCAATTATTGACGCTGGTGAAACTAGAAGCGAATCACCACTTTACAAGGCTGCTATTGCAGACCGTGAGAATTGGGATGCTTGGCAAGATAGCTTTAAGAATTCAGATGAAATGCCTGTACGTCCAGAACCAATCTGGGATGTAATCAACAAGAAGGCTGATGACAATGCTATCTTTGCAATCGATGTTGGTAACGTTAACGTTGACTCATGCCGTCTTTTGAACTTGCATGATGATCAAAAGTGGACTACTTCAGGCTTGCACGCAACAATGGGCTACGGTGCTCCAGCTGCCTTAATGGCTGCAACTGTTTACCCAGACCGTGAAGTATGGCAATTAGCTGGTGATGGTGGCTTTGCTATGATGAACCAAGAATTACTCACTATGGCACGCTACAACATGCATGTTTTGAACATTATCTTCACTAATGAAACTTTAGGTTACATTCAAGCTGAACAAGAGGATGAATCTAACCAACCATTATCAGGCGTTATTATCCCTGACAACGACTGGGCTAAGGTTGCTGAAGGTATGAACGTGAAGGGCGTTACTGTACGCACTAAGAAAGAATTCGAAGAAGCAGTTGACGAATTCAAGAAGATGGATGGCCCAATGTTGATTGATGTTAAGTACACCCACGAAATGCCTTACTCAACTGAATTGAACTCACTTGACGATCCTGCATTCGTCAAGAAGTATCAAGCCGAAGACTTGAAGCCATTCAGCTACTTTGCTGAAAAGTATGGCTTGGAAGCTGACGCTGCAACAGGTGCATCTCAACATGAAGAATCAGAACCAGAAGAAGATACTGCTCCTGATACAGTTTCCGGTGCGTCACAACACTAATTTCTAATTAGTTTTAATTCAATTGACCAAAAAAGCGAGATGAAAATCTCGCTTTTTTTGTGGCAATATTTCCCAGGGAATGACTAAAGAACGGTCTTTTAATTTCGCTTTTTTGTCTTTAAAAAGTATAATAAAACATGATGAATTTTGATTAAATGGAGGATGTTAAAGATATGCAACAATTCGGCGTTATCGGTTTATCCGTTATGGGTAAAAACCTCGCTTTAAACGTTAGAAATCACGGCTTCTCAGTTTCTGGCTTTTCAATTGATAAATCAGAAGTTGATGCTTTTGCAAAATATGAAGATGATAAGTTGAAGCCATGTTATACATGGGAAGAATTTGTTAATTCACTCGAAAAGCCACGCAAGATTTTGATTCAAATTATGGCGGGCGATCCAGTGGATCAAACTTTGCAAAAATTGCTGCCACTTTTGGATAAAGGTGATATTTTAATTGATGGTGGTAATTCAAATTACCACGACACTAACCGTCGTTTCCACGAAATGGAAAAGCATGGCATTCACTTCATCGGAATGGGTGTTTCCGGTGGTGAAGAAGGTGCCTTGAATGGTCCTGCTTTGATGCCCGGTGGTGATGAACCAGCTTATAAGGAAGTTGCTCCAATTCTTGAAGCAATCGCCGCTAAGAATACTGAAGGCAAGCCATGTGTCTACTACATGGGGCCTGAAGGTGCTGGTCACTATGTCAAGATGGTACATAACGGTATCGAATACGGAATTATGCAAGAATTCTCAGAAGTTTACAACTTGCTCCGTGATGTTGCCCACAAGAGCGATGACGAAATGTCAAAAATCTTTGATAAGTGGAACCATGGCAAGGTAGAAGCATATCTTAGTGAAATTACTTCAAAGGTTTTGACTCAAAAAGATGATTTGACTCCAGATCACGTGATTGACCACATTTTGAATGTTGCTTCTTACAAGGGTACTGGTAACTGGATGCTTGAAGATGGTGTTGCCCTTGGTGCACCTGTAACGGTAATCGCTGAAGCAGTTATGGCTCGTTTCATGAGTAAGCAAGCTCATTTAGCAGTGAAGAGCGGTATTAAGCAAGCTAAGTTTGAGTACAAGGGTGCAATTCCTGACGATTTAGTGGATGAATTCGAAAAGACTTTGCAATTAGCTCAAGCTGTCGCATACGCACAAGGCTTCCAACAATTAACCATGGCTGCCGAAGCTTATGATTGGGACTTGCGCTACAAGTCAATTGCTCAAGATTGGGAAGCAGGCTGCATCATTCGTTCTGCAATGCTTAAAGATATCGAAAATGCGTATTCTAAGGGCAACAAGCTCATGAACTTGTTCCAAGATGACTACTTCAGAAAGTTAATGGAAGAAAACCTTCCAGCTTTGAGAAAGTCAGTTGAATTCGCTACTAAGGCTGGCGTACCAACTCCAACTTTAAGTGCAGCTCTTAACTACTTAGAATCAATCTTTAACCCAGATTTACCAGCTAACCTTATTCAAGGTCAACGTGACTACTTTGGTGCACATACTTACCAAAGAAATGATCGTGAAGGTACATTCCATACTGAATGGTATGAAGAAAAATAATAAATCTGTTTCACATGAAACCAAAAACCAGCTAAATCTTAGCTGGTTTTTTATTGTACAATAGAGTTTGTCGTGATTGTTCAATTAAAGAGAGGGTTATATGAAAGACGAGGGAAATAAAACCAATATAAAACTACTTTTACAAGCGTTAGTAGTTGGTATCTTTACTGGTATAGTAGTTGGGCTATTTAGATTTGGAATTGAAAAAACGTCAGGTTTTTGGCTGCATTTATTTCAATTAGCTCACAGCAATCCATTATGGTTTATTGTGATTATTATAGGCTTTATCGCCGTAGCCGTAATTGCAGGGTATTTTGTAAAACAATATCCTCATGTTGGAGGATCAGGTATTCCTGAAGTAAAATTACAGCTTCAAGGAAAGTTATCTCTGCAATGGTTCCCAATCTTATGGCGTAAGCTAATAGGGGGTATTCTGGTAATTGGTACAGGCTTGTTCTTGGGACCAGAAGGCCCTTCATTACAACTCGGCTCAACCATCGGCCAGGGTGTAGGCCAAGGCTTTAAGCAAAATAAGCTTAATTCACGAATTTTGTTAGCAACCGGTGCCGCTAGTGGTCTATCTGCTGCATTTGGTGCACCTCTTAGTGGAGCATTGTTTGTATTAGAAGAAGTTTTCCATAATTTCTCTCCACTTGTTTGGATGAATGCATTAGCTGGAGCAATTGCTTCCAACTTTGTGGTTTCCAATTTATTCGGTATCCATCCAGCGCTTGGAATTTTATATAATCATTCATTTCCAATTGTGCTCTATTGGCACTTGATTATTTTAGGGATCTTATTAGGTGTTCTAGGCCATTTATACAAAGTCGGACTGTTTAGTTTGAAAAAAGTTTATGCAAAAATCACGTTTTTGCCTCACTGGCTTCATGGCTTAATCCCTTTGGCAATCTTAATTCCAATAGCCTACTTCTGGCCATTAATTACAGGTCCTGGTAATCGCTTGATTTTGGCAATGCCCCATATAATTACACAAAGTGGATGGGGATTAGTTGGCCTGTTGGCGTTCTATTATGTCATGAGAATTGTCTTTTCAATCGTGGCCTATGACTCTGGTTTACCAAGTGGTATCTTTTTGCCAATTTTGACCATGGGTGCTTTAATTGGTGCTACTTATGGTTTGTTCATGGTTCAACTTGGACTATTGCCTCAGCGTTTAGTAGTTAACTTAGTAATCTTTTCAATGGCTGGCTATTTCGCCGCAATTATTCGCGCACCATTTACCGCAATTATTTTGATTACTGAAATGGTTGGCTCATTGCTACATTTAATGCCACTTGCTGTTGTAGCATTTATTGCGCTGCTAGTTGATGAACTTCTTGGCGGAAAACCAATTTACGGCCTCTTAGCGGCCGCTATGGACAAGCATAGTGATCGTAAGGTTAATTATACTGGCCAAGCTGATCGAATGGTTCTACCGGTTTATGAGAGCTCTAGATTAGTTGACAAAAAGGTATCCGAGATTAAGTGGCCTGAAGATACGCGTGTAAGTACTATTCGCCGTGATGGGGATGAAATTATTCCTAATGGACAAACGGTTATTCGCGGTGGCGATATGTTAATTCTAGAATTTGACTCAAGTCAACGTGGTGTAGTTTATAGTAAGATGAAACAGCTGCAAGGCGTTGAACTTGATGGGTAAATGAGATTAAGCGGCATCAATAGATGCCGCTTTTTTTCTTGCAGAAAAATGTTTCTTAGTGGATACTTGAACTTATACAGAAAAGAGGGATAGACGTGAACAAATTAGTGCAAGTTACATTGAATGCTGATCAAGAAAAATATAATTTGGATGGGGATGAGAGCATTACTTTTATTGATGCAAACTCCTACTATATTGGTCAAATTGTGGCACGTGAACATGGTTGGATCGTTTTAGAATTAGTTGATCAAACTGGCAATCAAGGCGGAATTGTTTTTATCAAGGAAGATCAAATAGCCAAAATAGAGGACGACACACCAGTGTTGCATTATTATGCGACAACTGAAATTAAGGATCCATTTGACATGGGGCACTTAAATAGTTCAGTAAAGAACTGGGATTTCACTGATATTTATGACTTACTGATCAATGTTGCTGATGCGCAGCCTTTTGTAACTTTTGAGGTTGATACCGGCGTAACTTACACTGGTTTGATTACACAGCTTGATAAAAAAGAAGTCCGTATTTTAGAAAAGAACGACACTTCTATTGAACATTTTGCTACGGTTATTCCTCTTCAAGATATTGTTTGTGTTGACGTAAACAGCATAGATAATAATTTATTTATTCATTATTTGAAGCAAAAGCAAAATTATGAGTTTAATGAATTAAAATTAGTAGAAATTTATTTTGATTATACTTTCGATGATCAATTTGGTAATTTTGTGATTGGCAAAGTGCTTAAGTATGATGAAGATAATATTTTGCTTGAGAGTTTAAATGAATTGGGACAAGTAGAATCTATTGTCGTGATAGCTCGGAGTCATGTTGCGCACGTTACGGAAGAATCAGAAAGACTGAACTATTTTAATTATTTAGTAAATTGGCAACAGAAAAATCATAGCTTTGATCCTGACTATTTGGAACGATCACTTAATCTTAATGGCCCGATAAAGTCAATCACCGAGGTAGTTGAGAATTGGCCTGATGGTCATGTGATAAAAATCAGTGATTCTATTTATCATTATCCAGATCGATTGGGTTTAATTGCTGATCGTGGCGATGAAGGCTTTGATTTAAAAATCTTAACTGAATATGATTTAGGCGAGATTAGTGACCATAATTATGATGATCTAATTAGTGTTGATTTGGCTGGCTCAGAAATGATAAAAATGCAGCGTTTCATTGATCATAAATAATTAAATAAGTTGCTAGTAGCTTATTAATTTTTATATAATGAGGAAAACGAAAGGAAGATGAGTTATGGGATTAACTTTTGACAACCCTAATAATTTACAAAAGATGCTTGATCGTTTTGCGACCGTTCCAGATCCAAAAAAGACGCCAAAACACAAGGATCCAGAAGAATTGCTTGATAAGGATTCTAAAGATAAAAAGAAGAAAGATAAGAAGTAAAAAAGACAGATGCGAAGATGCATCTGTCTTTTTATGATAATTAATTATTATTTTGTTCAGCTTTAATAAATTTCGGTGATGTTTCTGGTGCCCAGATAAGACAAACGATAAATGCGAAGAGCAATACAATTGCACAAACTAACATAGCTAATTTTGCACCACCAATATTGGTTAGAACCGGTAATAAAAATGTACCAGCGGCTGCACCAAAACGGCTAATTGTAATGCACGTACCAACTCCTGTCCCACGTACTTTAATGCCAAATAATTCAGTGGGATATGGGTAATCAAGCACTAATCCTGATGAAAGGATAATCGCAAAAATAGTGAAAATGGATAATTTAATCATTGAATCTAACCCAGGTACTAAAGCCATAATACCAATTAAAACAGCTGAAGTTAAAAAATTGCCAACTAAAAATGTACGGCGACTAATTTTATTAAAAATAAAGATACCGAATAGAACGCCGACAAACATACCGCCATTGTAAATGATTCCGGAGATGCTGCCACCTGTAATATTCATGCTGCTAAGCAAAATTGGTAAGAAAATACTAATACCAAAGAATGAAAATGCTTGGCAAGCATAAAAGATACCACCAACTAAAGTGCGGCGTAAATATTTCTTAGAGAATAAAATTCCCCAGGCAATATCTTTAGGCGCTTTCTTTTTCATAAATCGTTTAGGCAAGCGCCATTTGTGTCCCATGTGTTTACTAATGATTTTGTTTGCTTTCTTAACTTTACCTTTACTTGCGAGCCAAGTAGGAGAAGCGGGAAGCGGAAAGAAACTTCGGAATAAAGCGGTAATAATTGCTGGAACGGCACCGGTAGCTATAATCAGTTGCCAAGTATAAGCGCCCAAGCCAGTAATGAGAGTACCAACTATATAGGATAAGATGAAACCGATTGTCCAATAGATCAATAAATGACTTTGGCGCTTACTATCCTCACCTTTAGGTAACCATTCTGTTAATAAAGCATTACCAACAGTATAATCAACAGCAATCATTAATCCGATTCCGATTCTAATGATGAAGGTCAATAATAAATTGGCTGTCAATAAGTGAATTAGGGTTAATCCTGCCAGAATATACATATTGATCATTAATAACTGACGGCGACCAATTTTATCAGAAAGTCGTCCTATTAAAAGACTACCAGCTAATCCAATCAATGAACCAGCTCCGATTAAACCGGTCCATAAATCGCTAATGTCAATATATTTAGCGGCATTTGAAAGTGCTGTACCACTGATGCCCAAGGCATAGCCACAGGCTATTTGACCTAAGATAACAGCAATCATTACTCTTAAATGAACCGGCATCAACGGAGCACGTTTATAATTCTTTTTAGTTTTGATAATTTTTTCGCGTGTAGTTTGGGTATTATTTTCCATAAGAGCAAGCACAGCTTGCTTATTCATCAACTCCTTTATTAATACAATAATATAATGTTAACAAAAAATTAAAAAAACTGCAAAAAGACAAAATAAAAACCAGATGTTAAATCTGGTTTTTCGTTCATTAAGCACCTGCAATTTTTGTTTTATTCAATAGCAATGAACTAGTTACAACTGAAACTGAACTGAAGGCCATAGCAAGTCCTGCTAGTTCTGGGCTAAGAGTTAAACCTAATCCCATAAATAGACCGGCAGCAATAGGAATACCAATAGTGTTGTAAATCAGGGCCCAGAACAGATTTAATTTAATTCTATTGAAAGTCTTCTTAGAAATCTCTAGTGCCTTCACAACGCCCATTAAATCGTTTTGGACGAGGACGATACCACCTGATTCAATTGCGATATCTGTCCCTGATCCCATAGCAATACCAACATTAGCCGTAGACAAAGCAGGAGCATCATTGATCCCATCACCAACAAATGTTACTATTCTACCAGCATCCTGCAGCTTCTTGATTTCATTAGCTTTTTCAGTTGGTAGAACACCAGCAATTACTTGGTCAATGCCGACTTCTTTACCAATGGCTTCGGCAACATTTTGATTATCACCGGTAAGCATGACGGTTCTTAAACCACGCTTCTTAAGTTCTGCAATGGCCTTTTTTGAACTAGGCTTAGGTACATCTTGAATGGCAACTAAGCCAATAATATCTTGACCTAGACCAACGTAAACAACAGTTTTAGCTTCTTTTTGTAACTGGATAGCCTTTTTCTTCATTTCCTGGGAAATAATGATATCTTCAAGCAGTTTATCGCTACCTACAAAAGCTTCTTGCTTACCATAATTAGCCTTAACGCCCTTACCCTCAATTGCAGCAAAATTCTTTACGGCTGCTAGGGCAATATTATCTAATTTAGCTTTTTTAACAATAGCTGTAGCAAGAGGGTGTTCTGAGTTTTCTTCAAGGCTAGCAGCGATCGTTAATACTTGGTTTTCATCACCAATGATATCGGTAACTTGAGGCTTACCAACAGTGATCGTACCGGTTTTATCAAAAACAACAGTATCAATATCGCTAACTTCTTCAAGGACTTCACCGTTCTTAATTAAAACGCCCATCTTAGCGCTACGTGCAGTACCAACCATTAAAGCTGTTGGAGTTGCTAAACCCAATGCACACGGACATGCTATCACTACTACAGAAACGGCAAAGAGCATGGCATTAACGATTGTAGCGCCTAAGAATACGTACCAGATAACGAAGGTAATAATCGCGATGATTAAAACAGCCGGTACAAAGATGTTAGAAATCTTATCTGTTAAGTTCTGGATAGGTGCATGGCTAGTTTGCGCTTTTTTCACCAAATCGACAATTTGAGCAAGCATAGTATCGCTGCCGACCTTAGTTGCCTTAAAGGTAAAAGTCCCATTGGTGTTAATAGTTGAACCAACAACTTCGTCACCCTTT
The DNA here is from genome assembly GCF_016742815.1 of Lactobacillus sp. A27. Lineage (NCBI taxonomy): Bacteria > Bacillati > Bacillota > Bacilli > Lactobacillales > Lactobacillaceae > Lactobacillus > Lactobacillus sp. A27. The sequence continues at coordinate 5,723 of NZ_JAEHNT010000011.1, read as the reverse complement.
TTCTTAGTAACAGGCATGCTTTCACCGGTAACCATTGATTCGTTAATAGTAGTTGAACCGTCAACAATCACGCCATCTACCGGAACTTTTTCACCTGGCTTAACGCGAATAATGTCGCCTGGCTTCACCTGATCAAGTGGCACCTTAACAAATTCACCGTTACGCTCAACTTCGGCATCCTTTGCTTGCAAATCGATCAATTTGGCTAGGGCATTAGATGCATTGTTGTGCATCTTTTCTTCCATTGCATCCCCAAGTAAAACGAAGACCGTTACAAACGCAGCACTTTCAAAGTAAACTTCACGGCCAGTAAACATGGCAAAAATACTGTAGAAATAGGCAACAGAAGTACCAACTGCAACCAGAGTGTTCATGTTTGCCTGGTGATGCTTAAAAGCAGCCCAAGCACTAGACCAGTAAGGCGCAGCCGAGATTGCCATAATAATAGTGGTCGTGATAAAAGCGATCCAATTATATCCCGGCATCATCCAGTGAAACGGCATGGCAAACATTTGGATGAGCATTGGGATTGAAAGGATAAAGGAAATCCAGAACCGCTTAATGTTAGAAAGCTTCATTATTTGACCACCACTTTACCATGAAACATGTCCATGCCACATGCGTAGTTGTAAGTGCCAGGTTTATCAGTTGGAATATCGATCGTTACTTCTTTTTGACCGTCGAGTTTAGTATCGAAATTCAGATCCTTTGAGACAACTTCATTCATACAGCCCATGTTGTCTGATGGGATAAATTTTAATTGAGCTGGCTTACCTTGCTTAAAGGTAACAACTTCTGGCTTGTAGCCATGATTCTTAGCATTAACAACAACTTTTTTAGTTTGATTCTTTGAAAAAATACTCATTATTTAACAACAACCTTTCCATGAAACATATCCATACCACAAGCAAAGTTATAAATGCCTTTCTTGTCAGTGGGAATATCAATAGTAGTAACTTTTTGCTTAGTTAAATCTTTATTTACGCCAAGTTGTTCAAAGACTACATGAGATAAACATGCAGTTGAATCCTTCATATCGAAGTTAACCTTTGCAGGAACTCCTTGTTTTAAAACAACGGTAGAAGGGGAATAGCCGCCTTTAACAACGATATTTGCTTCTTGAACGCCTTGATCAACACTGGCAGTACCAACGGCTTCTTGGTGTTTGCCGAAGAACCACCAGAGGATAAAGCCGATTAAGACAACCGCTACAATCAGCGTGATGATTTGAGCTATAGTCATTTTTAACTTCTCCTTTTAGCACATCTTTTCATTGCCTGGTAGGCAATTGCATGGCACCATGTAAGGCGCATCTTTTTCTTTAGTAGCAATAATTTCTTTTATTTTAGATAAATCACTCTTTGAAATAGGTGAGTTGGCGATTAACTGTAATAGAACTTCGCCTTTGTGCATATCGCACATGCGGTTTAACAGCTCCTGTGCGGCTTCCGCCATTACCTGCGTCTGATTGACCTTAGCAGTATAAACGAAGCGTCTACCTTCCTTTTTCGTGCTCAGCAGGTTCTTTTTAACCAAACGTCGCAATAAAGTTTTGATTGTCGATTCGGACCAATCTTTTTTAGCTTGCAGTTCTTCAATGATCTTGGTCGAGCTGACAGGCTCAAGGGTCCAAATGATACGCATGGCTTCCCACTCACTGTCGGAAATCGTGCTTTCTTTTTCTTGAAGTTTAACCATTTCTTTTCCCCCTCTATTGTTTACAAATGTAACTATACAACTAAAATCTACATTTGTAAACAACAAAGCTATAAAAAAAGAAAGACGTGTGTCTTTCTTAAGATTATTAGCCTAAATAAACGTTCTTAAAGTCGTATGGTACACCGGTTGGATTAAAGGATACATTCTTAACATCAGTTTTAAGAAGTTGAGGGTGGGCTACTTGAACTAATGGAATGGTACCTTGATCTTTCATTAAGATCTTTTCAGCGGCTACTAATCTGCTCCAACGTTTAACAGGATTATTACCGTAGACATTTTCAGATTGATCTAACAATTTGTTGAATTGATTGTTGTTCCAACCGTTGTTAAGGTAGCTTGATCCTTTTTGGAAAACATCTAAGAAGTTGATAGGATCGCCGAAAACAGCTTGCCAGTTCTTTAAGGTGATTTCGTAGTTTCCTGCAGTTTGACGAGAAATCAATTGAGTAAATAGAATACTTTGCACTGAAATATTGACGTTAGGCAAACGATCTAATTGGCTTTGTAAGAATTCGGCAGTTTGCTTTGAAGTATCGTCATCACTAGCTAATAAGGTGACATTGATGGACTTGGTTCCAGTTTCTTTATAGCCTTGTTTCAATAATGATTTTGCCTTCTGTAAGTCATAACTTACACCGCTCTTTACGTAGGCATCATCTTCAAATTGAGCGCCAGTTTTTGGATTGGTACCCATGCCTGATGGAACAAAGCCCTTAGCTGGAATAGAACCATCCTTTAAAATGTTGTTAGCCAATTGCTGACGATTGATTGCGTATGAGAATGCTTGTCTAATTTTAAGATCTTTGAATGCTTTGACTTTATTTTGATTTAATTCAAGACGACGAATAGCTGAAGAAAGTCTTGCATGGTAGCCGGCCTTATTCTTGTTGGAAGCTACTTGTTGACCGGTTAAGCCTGTTTCGTCAGCTTTTCCGGCTTGGAAGAGGTTGTAGCTAGCGGTAGTTGATTCACTAACTTGTTCGTTAACTTTGCTTAATTTCACATCTTTAGCATCCCAGTAATTCTTATTTTTAGCTAAAGTCCAAGTTTTATTATTTCCTGTCCATTTAGTTAAAGTGAATGGACCTGAAGAAACGGTGTATTTAGCTTGAGTACCGTAAAGCTTGCCGTACTTTTGAACTACTTTTTGGTTTTGTGGGAAGAATAGTGGCCAAGCAAGTAAATTCTTGAAGTAACTGAGTGGGCGAGTGAGCTCTATACGCAAATGATATTTAGAAGGTGCGGTTACTCCAAGAGTAGATGGCTTCTTCTTTCCGCTGTTGATTGCTTGCGCGTTCTTAATTTGATAGAGGTAAAAGGCCATTTGTGATTTGGTAGCTGGTGTAACAGTTCTTTGATATGAATAAACGAAATCTTTGGCAGTAAGTGGATCGCCATTTGACCATTTAGCGTTTTTACGCAAGACGAAATCATAAACTCTTCCGCCCTTAGATGTTTTAACGGATTTAGCTAAAGATAATCTAGGCTTGTTGTTTTTGTCTAAACGATAAAGACCGTCACCAGTGTTTAATAAAGCTTGAAAACTAGTAGTATCCGTAGCTAAAGATGGATCTTGAGTTGATAATTGAGTGGTTTCTGACCAATTTAAAACTTGCTTTTTCTTTTGAGAGGCTGATTGATTGCCACAAGCTGCAAGAGTTAATGCTGAAACGATAATTGTACTTGTTGCTAAAATCTTCTTTGATATTTTCATTACTAAACTCCTTTACGATAGACGAGAATTAAGCAATGAAAAAGAAAAAACGCCTTACTAGATCATGTCGATCTAATAGGGCGTTTATCACGCGGTACCACCTATTCTTTATGGAAGTTCCATCTCGGTTCATGTACGGCCAAAAAGGCGATACACTACCGCGATAGAGGGCGGACCCTGAATCTGCTAAATATCGCAGGTTCATGCTCGAAGGCCATTTTCAAAAATAAAAACAGACATTTCTTCTCACCAAACTAGAAACTCTCTGTAGAAAGTTTTATTTTTTACTTTCCTTGTCATTGCTTAATTTGTCTTTAATGTAGCTATCATAATATAGCCTAGGAAATGATTTGTCAACTGTAAATTTGAAAATTTAATTTAACTAGTGACTAAAAAGTCCAACAACCAACAGCACTACTATGATCCAAATTATATCAATCAAATAAATTAAAATCTTAGTCCACATCTTTGAATAAAACTGACTAGTTTGAAATAGGAGATATAAAGTAAATCCAGCAAGAATGATTGCCATTGTAGTTCCTGATGAGTTATGGATATTGAAGTAAAAGTAAATTCCTGTAATAGCTGAGAACAGTAAAGTTTCTAAAATCCATAATGTTTTCTTATTTTTCATAAAATTATCCATAAAAAATCCGCCTCGTAAAGAAGCGGATATACTTTTTCTATAAATTAGTAACCAGGAAGAAGACAATGAATACCACGAATAGAATATACATCATCGGGGTAACTTCCTTAGCGCGCTTAGATGCGATCATTGTGATTGGGTAGGCGATCAAACCTAAAGCCAGACCATCTGAAATACTGTAAGTCAATGGCATCCCGACAACTGTCAAGAATGCAGGGAAAGCAATCTCAAACTTGTCCCAGTCGATCTTCTTCAAGTTGCTTGCCATCAATACACCAACGATGATCAAAGCTGGAGCAGTTACAGTGGTTGGGATAACGGCAAGAAGTGGACTGAAGATCATACTGATGATGAAGAAAATACCAACGAAGATCGCGGTTAAACCAGTTCTACCGCCCATAGCGATACCAGCGCTTGATTCTACTGAAGTACCAAGTGGAGCAGTACCACAAACAGCACCTTCAACCATAGCAGTTGAGTCAGCTAAGAAAGCACGACCGATACGTGGAATCTTGCCATCTTTATCAACCATGCCAGCTTGTTCGGTCATTCCAATTAAAGTACCTGCAGTATCAAAGAAAGTTACTAACAAGAAGGTTAAAACAACCATCCAAAGCTGTGCTGTATTAATGTCTTTTAAGTGGAAGACGGCTTGGCCAAAGGTTGGGGCAATGCTTGGTGCGCCCGCAATGATGTCGTGTGGCAATGGAATTTGACCGATAATCATGCCAAAAATAGCGGTAATGATCATGCCCACAAAAATTGAGCCAGGCACTCTCAAAGCCATTAAGATCACAGTCAAAACCAAGCCAAATAACGTAATCCAAACAGCTGAGTTGCTAAACTTGCCCAAAGTAACCAACGTAGAATCGCTATTAACGATTAATTGACCATTTTTCAAACCGATAAAAGCAATAAATAAACCGATACCAGCAGAAATAGCATATTTCATATCTTGTGGAATCGCATTAACCACCATTTCACGTAATTTGAAAACGGTAATCAAGATAAACAAAATAGATGCTACTAAAACGGCAGCTAAAGCTGTTTCCCAGGAAATATGCATCCCTACACAAACGTTATATGCGAAGAAAGCACCACTACCCAAAGTTGGAGCTAAGGCAATAGGGTAGTTTGCAATAAAGCCCATTAGGAAACAACCAATTGCTGTAGCGATGGCCGTTACAGTGAAGGCTGCGCCTTTAGGAATACCAGCTGCGTGTAAAATATTAGGGTTAACAAACAAGATGTAGGAGAGGCTGACAAACGTAGTTAATGCGGCAATTAATTCGCGTTTAACGTTAGTGTTAGCTTCTTCTAAATGAAAGACTTTATTTAAAAAATCCATTGCGCCTCCAAAATAAAAACAAAAAGAAAAAAGACATAGCTTACCCAAAGTCATGGGTAAAAGATGTCCTTAATAAAATTATGACGTCTGATACCTATAGTCCTGAATTTATGGCTCAGGGTAGATACTGTCGACCTTATTTCGACGATATATAGATAACTTGATTGTTAAGTATTCTAGCAGAAATACGTGGCCTACGCAAATTTCTCGGGAAACAAAACATACTAATCTAGTGTTGGATGATTACTCGACGGAGTAGTCGTTCAACACTTTTTCTTTTACTATGTAAAGTGGAG